>JAGWXI010000039.1 GCA_018969975.1 Burkholderiales bacterium | reverse complement strand
TTGAGCATCCGTATGAGGGCAAGTTACGCCAACTTCGCCCGCCGGTGCGCATGAGCGCTACGCCAACAGGCGTTTGGCGACCCGCGCCGCGCTTAGGTGAACATACCCAAGAGGTCTTGCAATCTATTCAGGCGGCATAACAAAAGCCCGCGAGCGGGCTTTTGTTGAATAGGCAAACTTTTAACGGAAACGTGATTGAGGAACGACCTTTAAATCACCCTGCTGAGCTGACACATAGTTGGCCAATTCTTTAAGTTCGGCTAGGCTGTATTGTTTGGCTATGCCGCCCATCACACCGTTGTTACGGCCCCATGCGCTGTTGCCTTCTACTTTGTAGGATTTCAGAGCGACGTAGAGGTAATCTGCATTTTGTCCTGCAATTTTGGGATAGCTAGGGTCAATAGGTTTGGCAAAGTTTTCGCCATGGCAGGAGGTGCAAGCACCTTTAGCAACCAATGCAGCCACGTTGGATTTAGCTTCGGTTGCTTTTTCGGGAAGTGCGGCGCCTTCAACTTTGCCATGAGCCGAGTAGTAAGCGGAGATGTCGGCAATATCTTGCTCAGACAAGTTGTCTGCAATGCCGCGCATGGTGGGGTGCTTGCGCTCACCTTTTTTGTAGGCATTGAGTGAATTGGCAATGTACTTTGAACTTTGGCCAGAGATTTTGGGGACTTTGTACACTTCAGGAAAGCTAGCTTGGTAACCAGGAATTCCGTGACAACCGATGCACATCGCTATTTTGGTCTCGCCTGCTTTGGCGTCGCCCTTGATCTCTTGGGAAAAACTAACAGACGTCGCAGTGGCGACAACGAAAGCAAATGCGAGTGAGAGAGACTTGTTCATAAATTGGTACAGCCAAAGCAAAAATAAAAATCAACCTCAAATTATATAGAGCCCTTCCAGATGAAATTTACCGGTACAGACAACTACGTAGCCACCCAAGACCTGAAGCTAGCCGTCAATGCAGCCATCACTCTCAAGCGCCCTTTGCTCGTCAAGGGGGAACCTGGTACCGGCAAAACCATGTTGGCTGAAGAAGTTGCCCAATCTTTAGGCATGCCACTACTGCAATGGCATATCAAATCGACCACCAAGGCCCAACAAGGCCTCTACGAATACGACGCGGTGAGCCGCCTGCGTGACAGCCAAATGGCGGACTTAGACGGCGGTGAACGCGTCAAAAATATTGAAAACTACATCATCAAAGGCGTACTTTGGCAAGCATTTACGGCGGAACAACCCGTCGCGCTATTGATCGACGAGATCGACAAAGCCGATATCGAGTTTCCCAACGACTTGTTGCGAGAAATCGACCGCATGGAGTTTTATTGCTATGAAACGCGACAACTCATCAAAGCGAAAAACCGGCCCTTGGTGTTTATTACGTCCAACAACGAAAAAGAACTGCCTGACGCTTTTCTGCGCCGATGCTTCTTTCACTACATCAAATTTCCAGACGCAGAGACCATGCGCCAAATCGTTGCGGTGCACTATCCCAACTTGAAAAGGGAATTGCTCAATGTCGCCATGAAAACCTTCTTCGACATCCGCAACTTGCCAGGATTGAAGAAAAAGCCCTCCACCAGCGAACTGCTCGACTGGCTCAAGCTCTTGGTGGCAGAAGACATTCCGCTAGAAGCATTGCAAACCCAAGACGACAAAGTGGCGGTTCCACCCTTGGTGGGCGCCTTGCTTAAAAACGAGCAAGACGTCACCTTGTTCGAAAAACTCGTGTTTATGCAAAGCCGCAACCGTTAGTTTTGCGCCATCCATCTTTCAATTAATTGAGAAAGCAACTATGGGACCCCTATTCGAAGGCCTAACAGACGCCATAGGTTTTATTGTGGGCTCTTTACTTGGCTATGGGCTGGGTGTGTCTCTAGGCCTGAACTTATTTGCTGAAGGCTATGGAACGGGCAGTGTGGTTGCCATCTTGCTAGTAGGTTTGGGGGGTGGCATGGGCTTGCAAGCAGCTCGCCACATCAGAGACCGCCAGAACCGACCTCCCGATTCAGAGTAATTTACAAGCAACAGACGCCATGCTGATCGACTTCTTCTTTACCTTGCGCGAAGCCAAGTTACCGGTTTCGGTGAAGGAGTACCTCACGCTACTAGAAGCCCTCCAAGCCCAAGTGGTAGGACCTGGAAGTGACGCTTGCAGCATGGACGACTTCTATTTTTTAAGTCGCATCACCCTCATTAAAGACGAAAAACATTTCGATAAATTCGACCGCGCCTTTGGTTCCTATTTCAAAGGTGTGGAAATGCTCGGCGACTTCACCAAAGAAATTCCCAACAGCTGGCTAGAGAAACTCCTACAAAACGAACTCAGCCCTGAACAAAAAGCCGCCATCGAAAAAATGGGCTGGGACGAACTAATGGAGACTTTGAAGAAGCGTCTAGAAGAACAAAAAGAACGCCACCAAGGCGGCAACAAATGGATAGGCACGGGTGGTACATCGCCATTTGGCAATGGTGGATACAACCCCCAAGGCATTCGCATCGGTGGCAAAGGCGGTAACAAAAGCGCAGTCAAGGTGTGGGACCAACGCGCCTACCAAGACTACGACGACACGCAAGAGCTAGGCACCCGCAACATCAAAGTTGCCTTGCGCCGCTTACGCCGCTTTGCGCGCGAGGGCTCTGCAGAGGAATTAGATTTGCCAGACACCATTCGCGCCACGGCAGCCAATGCTGGCTACCTAGACATCAAAATGATTCCTGAACGGCACAACAACGTCAAAGTGTTGTTGCTGATGGACGTGGGCGGCACGATGGACGAACACGTGGCGCGTGTAGAAGAAATGTTCTCTGCCGTCAAAGCCGAGTTCAAGCACTTAGAGTTTTATTACTTCCATAACTGTGTGTACGACTTTATGTGGCGCAACAACCGTAGACGCTTTGCTGAAAAGTTTGACACCTGGGACATCATTCGCAAATACAACAAAGACTACAAACTCATCTTTATTGGCGACGCCACCATGAGTCCTTATGAAATCGTGCAACCTGGTGGCAGCGTTGAATACAACAACGAAGAACCCGGCGCCGAATGGTTGCAACGCTTAACCCACGCCTTCCCTAAATTTGCGTGGATCAACCCTGAGCCTCAAGGCGTTTGGCAATACCGCCAAAGCATCAGCATCATCCAACAGTTGGTGAGCAACCGCATGTACCCCATGACAATCAAAGGATTAGAAGAAGCAATGCGTATGCTCAGCAAATAGCACCTCTCTACAATGCTATTGCTGCCGCCGTAGTTCAATGGATAGAACGAGTGCCTCCTAAGCGCTAGATACAGGTTCGATTCCTGTCGGAGGCACCAATTACAACGCAGTCACTGCGCCCATTAAATTTCGAATCGCATCAGACTCGATATTGCGCGTAATAAACACCAAGCGCGAATCTTGGTCAGCACTCGGCCATTTATCTAATTCAATCGGCGGGCTAAATATATGTTGCACACCCTGCACGACGACTGGTTTGCCTTCTACATTCACGATACCTTTGACACGCAACATATCGGGGCCACGCAAGGTAGTGAGCAATTCCAACGCGGCAGAAAATCCGCTCCAACCGAATGGCTTTGTAAACCGCAAAGACAATGTTCGAATAGCCGCGTTATGGCGCGATGTGGCGGCACCCAAATAACGACCTTCAGCAGCTGTATTCGATGATGGCGATTGGATGTCTTCTCCTAAAAAACGCAGCGCATCACGACTTCCAACAGCGCTGTGCAAACCGAGCCCTGTCAATAAAGCAGGATCGATGTCGCCGTTCAACACATCGACTTGATCTGCACGCGGATTGAGATCGGTGAGAGCGGCGCGCAATGTTTGTAAAACCTCATTCGTAGCCAAGTCAATCTTGGTGATGAAGATGCGGTCCGCCATGGCTATTTGTTTGATGGCTTCTGGTTGGCGTTGCATCAAATCCAAACCATGAAATGCATCGACCAAAGTGACCAAGCCATCCAACCGAAAGTGGTGGTTGATCAGCGTATCGCTGAGCAATGTTTGCACTACGGGAGCTGGGTCTGCCAAACCTGTTGTTTCAATGATGACGCGGTCAAATTCTGGAATTTGCCCAGCCCTGCGTTGGTTGAACAACTCCCGCAAACTATCTTGCAAGTCTGTGCGCACAGAGCAGCAAATACAACCGTTAGCCAACAAAGACATGTTCTCGGTGACATTAGCCACCAAGTCATGGTCTATGCCAATTTCACCGACTTCGTTGATGATGACAGCTGCGCGGTTCATACCCGGATGGCGCAACAAACGCGCAATTAGAGTAGTCTTGCCGCTTCCTAAAAAACCTGTGACCAAGCTGATCGGGATTTTTCCAGCCAACGCGTCACGAAACGTCATCTCGTTTTAAACGTTCATTTCTAAGATGTACAAACCACCCGTGAATCGGTCCATGGTGTAGACGATGCGTCGTTCATCGACAAACACGTCGTTGAGTTGGATCGCGCCAGCAGGAGAGAGTTTGGGCGCACCTGGAACGAAGTAAGCCACTTCTTGCACTTGGTAAGGATCTGTCGTGTCATACACACGCACGCCCGCATTGAAGAAAGAACCAATGATGAGCGTGTCAGAACAGAACGATGTGGGAATGGGTAAGTTCTCATGCAAGTTGTGCGCACCAAAGCGACCACCACGCTTGGCAAATGCGTCATAGGGTGGCGCAGGGAAGGTACCAATCGGGACAGGATTTTTTTCGTTACGGGAATCGACCACCCACACCAATTTGGGCCAGTCTGCGCCGTTGTCTTGCACACACTCATCGCTGACGATCCATAAATTACGCTCGAAGAGCGGCAATAAAGTATGAATGAATCCATTAAAAGGTGGCGAGTGGTTCCAATGCGAAACAACTTGAATATTGCTTTTGTCGGAGATATCCAAAACAAAAGCGCCACCATCGATATAACCCACATAAGCGCGATCAGGGCGATTAGGAAACACATTGGTGTTGTGTGCGCGAAAGCCTGTGTCAAATTTTGGGGTAAGTCGCTCAGGAGGAGGCGTTGCGTCACCCTCACGCGTACCCGGATACCACCAGCGTCCAACTTCAACAGGCTTAGAAGGATTTGACACGTCCAAGATGCGATAGAACTGGTCGTCTAAGGGGTTGCGCGGTTGGAAATCTTCAGAACCAGAAGACATATGCAGATAGTGGCCATCGACAAACCAAACCGCGTGAACACCTCTGGAGTGCGGCCCAGAACAATCAAAGTGCGAGATAAGTCGAGGTGTTTCTGGTTTGGAGATATCGAATAAATCAACGCCAGCGGGTTTGAGACCTACGGTTTTTGTCTGGTAGGCGACAGCCATGATGTCTCCAACCACGTCGAGTGAGTTCGATCGCATCTTGGGATGGGGCAATTCGGTTTGCACCACCATCTTGGGATTTTTAGGATCTGTCACATCTACACCGGTAAAGTTTTTAGGTGCTGATTCATGCGCCATCCATAGAATCCGTCTGCCGTCTGAGGTCAATTGCACCGACATCCCCTCACCCATTCCCCCAAAGCCCCCAAGTTCATGATGGGCTAACAGCTTCATGTTGTGAGAAAGCGTTTGGTCGCTGCGATTACCAGGAGTAGAAAGATGGAGCATGGGTATTTACCGAGTTGTAATTGATCAATTGATAATACAAGATATGAATGAGCGCGTTCTTGTTGCGCTTTGATTCGTTAGTTAATTTTTTTGAGGACTTCACTTACATGAATACTGTTTTTACTGCTTTGCGTCGCGGCCTTTTCGTCGCTGTGACATTGGGTATTTTTGCAACTCCACATTTGACGCAAGCGCAGACCGCTAAATTTCCTGACAAACCAGTCAAACTCATCGTGACATATCCACCTGGTGGAAGTTCCGATTTAATGGCCCGCGTGATGGGCCAAAAAATGAGCGAGGTTTGGGGTCAACCAGTCATTATTGAAAGCAAACCAGGCGCTGCCGGATCCATCGGAATGGAGTTTGCGGCACGTCAACCTAATGACGGCTACACCTTTGTTATCGGAAACCTCGGTCCCGCCGGTGTAAACCCTTTATTATCCAAATTGCCATACAACATGGATAAAGATTTCGCACCAGTCGCGTTAACCGCAACAGGTGCCAATATCTTGGTAGTTCCCGCCAACTCGCCCTACAAAAATCTAAAAGACGTTATTGCTGATGCCAAAGCCAACCCCAATAAAGTGAGCTACGGAACCAGTGGCCCAGGAAGCATGTCGCACCTAGCGGGCGAGCTCATCTCACGACAAGCTGGTGTCAAGATGGTTAGTGTTCCCTATAAAGGTGGTGGTCAAGCTGTCACGGATGTGATTTCTGGACAACTCCACATCATGGTCTCTGATGCGCTTCCAGTTAGTCAACACATCAAATCAGGACGCTTACGTGCACTTGCCATCACCAGTGAAAAACGTTCAGCACTGTTTCCTGATATTCCAACTTTCTCAGAAGCTGGACTTGACGGTATCGTGGCTCTGAATTGGTGGGGCGCTTTTCTGCCCGCTGGCACACCCCAATCGGTCATAGATAACTACAACACGACCTTGGCCAAAATTGCTGCTAACGCCGACTTGAAGGATCGCTTTAATGGATTGGGCGTAGAACCACATGCAACATCGCCTGCTGAATTCAAAACATTTTTAGCGTCAGAAAAAGCAAAATACTCCAAGTTGATTGCTGACAACAACATCAAAGCTGATTAACCATTGACGGGTTACACCACTGCGTTTGAAAACGCAGTGGTTTCATCGAAACAGTAATTTAGGCAATCTAAAGTTAATATAAAATAATTAATTTAGTAATTTTAATAATTAATTATTTTTATGTACCGCCCTAAATTTGTTTCTCGCCTTCTACTCGGTGGGATCAGTGTCTTATCGAGCGCTGCAAGCTTTTCTGTGTTCGCAGAGTCTTTCACATGGGGTATCGGGCTCTCAAACTATGCCTACCGCGAGCCTAGCTTGCGGGTCGCCAATGACGGTTGGCTTGGAATTGCACAAGCCAAGTGGGCGCCCGAAGATTTGCGCATTAAAAATTGGCCTCTGACCCTCTCTGGTCAGGCAACTTTTGGGTATGTGGACTACACCGGCTCTGGCTCCATGGCCAACCAACCCACCAGTATTTACCAGTTACATGTGGAGAGCCCGCATTCGCAATGGGTGAAGGGCTACAACATCAGTCCCGGCATTGGGTATCGCTATTTGTACAACGATGCACGCGGTACTACGACAGTTGGTTCTACCACTTACAGCGGGTATAGACGCACTAGCGAATACCTATTTGCCAGCCTCGGTGCTGAAAGACCGTTTGGTGATAACTGGCGCGTCAACGCAACAGGCTACTACTTGTTGGCGGGCAGGCAAACTTCCAACTTATCAGATGTAGGGGGCGACTACGCAACACAGGGCCCCCTGCACAACACACAACGCCATGGCTTTGGTTGGAAGGCAGGTCTTTGCAAGACCTACCAGAGTTTGGACATTTGTTCAAGTTTCGAATATTGGCAAATAGGTGCATCAGACACCTATTATTTCGTCGCAAACTCTAGAAACTATTCTGTTTTGGAACCTGCGAACCACACAAAATCTTTTCAATTCACAGTCAACTACAAACTGCACGAATAAAAAGTTCTTCTAACACCTATCCCAAAAATAAGCTTACGCCTTCTTGTAGCGAAATCTCAGAAACAGCAAGCCACCAGCAGTAATCGCTACTGGCAAAAGAGATCCCCAATTTAACCAGGTCCAACCTTGGGTTGTTACCAAAGCGCCAGATGCAAAGGAGGTAATTGCCATGGTTGCAAATACACAAAAATTAATCGCGGCTTGTGCTGTATCTCTTTCTTCAGGCGAATAGGCCTCCATCGAGAGCGTGGTGCTTCCAGTGAACAAGAAATTCCAACCAACTCCCAATAAAAACATAGACAGTAAAAACTGGTTTAAGTCCACGCCAGATAAAGCAATCAGGATGCACACTATATTGAGTAGTACGCCAATACCCATGATGGTCAACACACCACATCGCTGAATCAGATGCCCTGTTACAAAGCCTGGAGCAAACATACCAATCACATGCCATTGCAGTACCCAAGCGGTGTCCTCAAATGACAAACCACAGACCTGCATAGCCAAGGGCGTAGCAGCCATCAATAAATTCATCACCCCGTAACCCAATGCTGCTGAGAGGGTGGCTACAACAAATACGGGATGGCGCATGATTGCGCGGATGTCTCGCCCCGCATTCTCACTTTTCTTTTTAGTTGCAACTTTCGGAAATTCAATGCATGACATCAAGCCTATGGACAGCAAAGCGATACCTGCTAAAGCCACATAGGCGCCAGCGAAAGGGAGTTCCAACCAGTTTTTAGTATGCATTGCTAAATTGGGCCCAATGATCGCGCCCATCAAGCCACCTGCCATCACCAGAGACACGGCTTTTTCTCGGTAGTCAGGTGCGCATAATTCTGCTGCAGCGAATCGGTACAGCTGTCCATTGGCGCTGTAATACCCTGCAACTACCGTTGCGACTACCAACAGCCAAAAAGAACTCTGCATCACTGCCCAAGCCCCTATGGCTGATGAGAGCAAAGCCACGAGCAGTCCTAATAAAAAAGAACCTTTGCGTCCGAACCGCTGCTGAGACTTGGCAACCAAACCTGTACTCAAAGCGCCGCCCACTACATAACCCATGACGGGTAAGGTTGCCATCCATGGGAGCGGTGCCAAACTCAAGCCTACGAGTCCATTGATAGCAATAAACGTAACGTTGTTTGTTAAAAATAAACCTTGCGCGATACTCAGTAACCATAAATTTTTATTCATGTTTGGAGCTTACCTGATTGACTGCAGAAAAATATTCTGCATACTTGGGCTACTCCTTTTCACACCTTTCAATGACAGCAATGCAAAACAACATCTATCAAGACACGCTCGGTTTAGTCAATGCAACGGAAAACGAGGCGCAATTGCCCAGTCGTCGCTTAGCGCTTCAAACTGCATTAGGAATTGGCTACTGCGCAGCAGCTATGCCATTGGTAGCGCAAACTGCTATCAAAACACCGACAGAAGGATTAGTGACTGGAGAAGTCACCATCGATGTGCAGGGTTTCAAGATGCCTGTGTTTCGTGCAGCTCCTAAAGGTAAAACCAACCTTCCTGTAGTTTTAGTTATTTCCGAAATATTTGGTGTCCATGAATATATTGCTGATGTGGCTTGCAGGTTTGCTAGAGAAGGCTATTTAGCGCTTGCACCAGAGTTGTTTGTTCGGCAAGGTGATCCCAACAGTTACGGTGAGGTAGCAAAAATCCATGCCGAGATCATCTCTAAAGTGCCTGACGCGCAGGTGATGAAAGACTTGGACGCTTGCTTGGCATGGGCTGATGCAAATGCAGGAAACTCCAAACGTGCGGCAATCTCTGGTTTTTGTTGGGGAGGGCGAATTTCTTGGCTCTATGCCATGCACCAGCCAAAACTCAAAGCATCTGTAGCTTGGTACGGTCGCTTAGAAGGTCAAAAAACCGCAGCTACCCCAGAACACCCAATCGATCTAGTGGCCAACCTCAAAGCGCCTGTTTTGGGTCTGTATGGCGCGGCTGACACTGGTATTGCTGTTGCTTCGGTAGATCGTATGAAATCAGCGCTCGCCCAAGTTGCGGCTCAAGGCAATAGTGCAGCAAAAGACAGCAACATCGTGCTCTATCCCGATGCTCCTCATGCTTTCCATGCCGACTACCGCCCAACATACCAAGCAGGCCCTGCGCAAGACGGATGGAAGCGGGCATTGGAGTGGTTGAAGAAATACGTTTAAGAGATAAATACTCGCGCTCTTCTCGGAGATAGCACCAGGGTCTCTCCCTCTTTAAATCTTTCCTGGTGGAACAGTGAAGCAGGTATCTGTGCATCAATTAATTGGGCTTCATCAACCCCATGATCACCATTGACGACTAATTCCATGCGTGCGACTGGCCCCACAACAACTACCCGCTCTAGTTGCGCCACGATGCCTTCATCTGCAGGGCTATAGCGACGGACATCCAAGTCGTAGGGCCGAACATAAGCCAAAGCAGCTGACTTGTTTTCGTGGGTATGTTCTGGGCTAGGCAGATAAACACTCTGATTTTTTGACCCAATGCGCATTTGTCCACTTTGCACATGGCCTTTGAATTGGTTCACATCACCTAAGAACCCATAAACGAATGAACTAGCGGGTTCTTCCCATACCTGCTGTGGAGCGCCTATTTGTTCTATCAGTCCGCGATTCATCACAACTACACGGTCTGATACCTCTAACGCTTCCTCTTGGTCATGGGTCACAAAGATAGTGGTGACGTTTAACTCGTCATGCAAGCGACGCAACCAACGGCGCAGCTCTTTACGTACCTTAGCGTCTAAGGCACCAAAGGGTTCATCTAACAACAAGACCTTGGGTTCAACTGCCAATGCACGTGCCAAAGCAATGCGTTGCCGTTGTCCACCCGAGAGTTGCGAGGGGTATCTGTCTGCCAACCAATCGAGTTGCACCAAACCAAGTAGATCGTGAACTTTTTTGGCAATATCAGCTTCACTAGGCCGTAGCGCACGAGGCTTGACACGCAGGCCAAAAGCGACGTTTTCAAAAACTGTCATATGCCGAAATAATGCGTAGTGTTGAAACACAAAGCCTACTTGCCGTTCACGCACGTGCACATGCGTGGTGTCTTCACCGCTAAAGGCAATCGTGCCACTGTCTGCTGTCTCTAGGCCTGCAATGATGCGCAGCAAAGTTGTTTTGCCGCATCCGGAAGGTCCTAGCAAAGCGATTAATTCGCCTGATTGGATGTCTAAGCTGACATCGCCTAAAGCCTGGAAAGCGCCAAATTGCTTGTGGATATTTCGAATTTCGATACTCATAGATTTACCCAATTCTTTAAAGCGTTGATTAGTTATGGAATGACTTATGGGGGGTCTCTGGTGGAAGGTCTGTTACTGCTTGGAGCGCACGAGCGTGGCGCCACTCCACAACCGACTTCAATACCAAAGTCACCAATGCCAGCAAGGCCAACAAAGAGGCCACAGCAAATGCTGCGACCGATTGGTATTCGTTGTACAAAATTTCCACATGCAAAGGCATGGTGTTGGTCTGACCACGTATATGCCCTGAAACAACCGAGACAGCACCAAATTCACCCATTGCGCGCGCATTACACAAAATCACGCCGTAAATCAGGCCCCACTTAATATTAGGTAGCGTGACATACCAAAAGGTTTGCCAACCCGTTGCACCTAAAACTATTGCAGCTTGTTCTTCCTCATTGCCTTGCGACTGCATCAAAGGAATCAACTCGCGCGCAATAAATGGAAAGGTGACAAAGATCGTGGCCAACACAATGCCTGGTACAGCAAAAATAATTCGAATATCGTTCGCTTGTAACCATGGGCCAAACCACCCTTGCGCACCGAAGATCAAAACGTAAATAAGACCGGCAACAACAGGCGATACAGAAAAAGGTAAGTCCACCAGTGTGGTGAGAAAAGCCTTACCTCTGAATTCATACTTGGCAATCGCCCAAGCAGCAGAAATGCCAAATACTAAATTTAAAGGTACTGCAATCAATGCTGTGATAAGAGTGAGGCGAATAGCGGACCATGCATCTGGCTCTTGTAGAGATACCCAATATGCCGCAATGCCTTTGCGTAATGCCTCTGTAAAAACAACAGCCAGTGGGAGCACCAAAAATAAAAACATGAAGCCTAGCGCCATACCCATAAGGACCCACCTCACCCATGCTGGTTCTGCTGTTACAGCTTGTACACGCCCGACAGCAAGCACATCCGAAGCGCTCATGGGGTTGCTCCCGTGCGACTGCGCTGCCAGGCTTGAAGCGCGTTGATTACCAATAACAAGATAAATGAAATTGCCAGCATCACCACGGCTACTGCAGTAGCTCCTGCGTAATCGTATTGCTCTAACTTACTAATGATGATGAGGGGGGTGATTTCAGACACCAAAGGCATATTGCCAGCAATAAAAATAACTGATCCATATTCACCAATTGCACGCGCAAACGCCATAGCAAATCCTGTCAACAAGGCTGGCGCGATGGAAGGAAAAATGACCCGGCTGAAAATTTGCCATCTAGACGCGCCCAAACAAGAGGCTGCTTCCTCTAGTTCTTTTTCTGTATCTGCTAATACGGGTTGTACGCTGCGCACTACAAAAGGCAATCCAATAAAAATAAGTGCAATCACCACTCCATTGGAGTTAAAGGCCAATTGGATCCCTAGTGGCTCTAGATGTTGCCCCACCCAACCATTGCTAGCTAGCAAAGCAGTCAAAGAAATTCCTGCTACAGCGGTCGGCAGCGCAAACGGCAGATCAACCAAGGCATCAACAACTTTTTTTCCAAAAAATTTGTAGCGCACCAAAACCCAAGCCACTAGCAAGCCGAAAAATACATTCACCGAGGCAGCAATAAATGAAGCACCAAAGGTCAGCTGATAAGACGCTATGACTCTGGGCGCTGTCACTGCACTCCAGAACTGATCCCAATTAAGGGTGTATGTTTTAAAAACCAAAGCAGACAGTGGGACCAACACCATCAAACTGAGGTAAGTAAGCGTGAAGCCTAAAGTAATGTTAAAACCAGGCAAGATGCGTGCTGATTTTTGTTGTGTGTGGGAGAAAAATAAGGCCATACGTTTTTGTAGGAAGCAAGAGAGAATGCGATAAAAAGAGCACTATTGTGTTCGTCGCATCATTAAAATCAAACGATTCTTTACTTGTTTATTTATTACACAGCCTTCTAAAGAAATGCTTCACAATGGCATTTCAAACGCAATAACCAAACCCGCATCTTTGTGTTACACCTGTAGATCGGTAAATTTAATGGATGGAGACCTGTATGACGCTAAACATCGCCCTTCGCAAACATATTTTTTCACTAGTCTGGTTGTCTACGCTTGCAGCGTCATTTCCCGCTTGGGCTGGCAAAACACTAGACACCGTCAAGCAACGCGACCAAGTGGCATGCGGTGTCAATACGGGCCTTGCTGGCTTTAGTGCTGCCGACAGCCAAGGCAAATGGAGTGGTCTTGATGTTGATGTTTGTCGTGCAGTAGCAGCGGCTGTTTTGGGCAGTGCTGACAAAGTGCGCTATGTGCCGTTATCTGCACAACAACGCTTTACTGCTTTGCAATCCGGTGAAGTGGATGTGCTGTCGCGTAACACCACGTTCACTCTTACACGCGATGCCTCCTTAGGGCTCCATCAAACTGCTGTCACGTATTACGACGGCCAGGGATTCATGGTGCCAACCAAGGCGAATATCAAAAGCGCTAAACAACTCAAAGGTGCAACAGTGTGTGTACAAGCAGGTACCACAACAGAAAAGAATTTGACGGACTTTTCTCGCACCAACAAACTCGACATCAAACCCGTGGTGTTCGAAAAATTCGACGCAGCTAATGCCGCATATTTCTCTGGACGTTGCAAGGCATACACCACGGATGCCTCGGGACTAGCGTCAATTCGAACCAAAGAAGCAAAAAACCCAAAAGAGCATGTCATCTTGCCTGAACTCATTTCTAAAGAGCCGCTGGGCCCTATGGTGCGTCGCGGCGATGACGAATGGTTGGCCATTGTGAAATGGACCGTCTATGGATTGGTGGAAGCTGAAGAGTACGGCATCACTTCCGAAAACGTCAATAACTTGAAGAATGAAAGTGCCGACCCTGTTGTTTCACGCTTACTTGGCAAATCTGAAGATACGGGCAAGTTACTCGGCTTAGACCGTGAATGGTTGGTTCGTGCGGTATTAGCAGTAGGTAACTATGGCGAGATGTTTGATAGGCATCTTGGCGAAAAAACCCCTCTCGGCCTCAAACGGGGATTGAACGCGCAATGGAGCAAGGGCGGCTTGCAGTACGCCATTCCCATTCGCTAAAAGGCTAGTTGCACTTAAGCACTTATGTTGAACTTGCGGAGTCAACGCGTCCGCGCTTGGTTTTTCCAAATTGCGTTAGTTGGCCTACTCATAGTGTTGGTGGTTTGGTTGCTCAACAATACCTTGGGCAATATGCGTATTCGTGGTATTCAAAGTGGTTTTGATTTTTTGCTCGATCCTGCAGGCTTTGATATTGGCGAAAGCATGTTTGCTTTCGCCTCTACGCAAACGTATGGACAAGCATTCTTAGTAGGGCTGTTCAATACCTTACGCGTGTCCTGCATAGCGATTGTGATTTGTACGCTATGGGGCACAGTGTTGGGTATTGGCAGACTCTCTGGCAATGCCCTCGCGCGCGGGTTGTGTTACGCCTACACCGAAGTGTTTCGTAATATTCCACTTTTGCTGCAACTTCTCACGTGGTATGTGGTGTTGGTCGAACTCATGCCTGATACCGAGACACCTTTGCAGTTTCGTGACTGGTTGCTACTGAGCAAAGAAGGCCTTGCATTGCCAGGCTTCATGTCCGAAGGTATGACCTTAACACCTGAGTTTTTAGCCCTGACTTGGGGGCTTACGCTTTACACATCGGCTTTTGTAGCTGAGGTGATTCGTTCTGGCATTCAGTCTGTGCCCCGCGGACAAGTTGAAGCAGCGCTGAGTATTGGTCTGTCGCCTTGGCTAAGACTGCGCTTGGTGGTGTTGCCTCAAGCCTTACGTTTAATCGTGCCACCCTTGACCAATCAATATTTGAACGCGATTAAAAACTCATCCCTAGCAGTTGCAATTGGCTATCCGGATTTGGTCAGTATTTCAAACACTTCTTTAAACCAAACAGGACGCGCTGTAGAGTGCATTGCGATTGTCATGGCGGTTTATTTGACGCTGTCATTACTTACTGCTAGCGGAATGCATTATTTCAATCGCCGTGCAGCATTGAAAGAGCGGTAATGCAATACCTCGCAAAAACCTTGCTACCAGCCCGAAGACCAACTACCCAGCGTCTGCGTTTAACGCAGTGGGCTAAGCAAAGCTTGTGGGGTTCCCCTGCAAGTGCAATCACTACGGCTGTACTAGTTCTCATCTTATTCTGGAGTATTCCTTCCTTAGTGGAATGGTCTGTCATGCGCGCGGTGTTTTCTGCAGATGCAGACCGATGCCAAGCAGCACGTGATATGGGTGCATGTTGGGGAGTAGTTACAGAAAAATACCGTTTGATACTGTTTGGTCGTTATCCGTTTGATGACCAGTGGCGGCCGTTACTAGCTACGGTTGTTCTCTCTTTACTTTTGGTAGTGAGCTGCCGTCCGGCATTTTGGAATCGCTATTTAGCAGTTGCATGGATAGGGGTGTGGTTATTTTTCTTGGTGTTGATGGGTGGCGGTAAATGGTTTGGTATCCCTACAGGACTGGTCTACATACCTACTGATCAATGGGGCGGCTTGCCATTGACCATGATGCTGGCCACGCTCTCGATCACGCTGGCGTTTCCGCTGGCTATTTTGGTCGCGCTTGGTCGGCAAAGCGCCATGCCTGCAGTTCGCAGTGTTTGCGTTGTTTATGTAGAAATCGTCCGTGGTGTGCCTTTGATCTCTGTGCTTTTCATGGCTAGTTTTATGCTGCCGTTGTTATTACCTACTGGCACGTCGCCTGATGTGTTGATTCGCGTACTCATAGGCATTACCTTGTTTTCGGCAGCGTACACCGCTGAAATTGTGCGCGGGGGGCTGCAAGCAATACCCCTTGGTCAAATTGAAGCGGCGTACACCTTGGGTTTGAATTATTGGCAAACACAACGCCAAGTTGTCCTGCCGCAAGCCTTGGCGCATGTAGTTCCTAGCTTGATGAACAATTTCATCGCGATTTTCAAAGACACGTCGTTGGTGACTATCGTGAGCTTGTATGAGTTATCGGGCGCTCTCGGATTAGCAGTTAGCGGCGACCCGAATTGGCGACCCTTCAAATTCGAAGCCTATCTTTTTATCACCCTGATTTATTTTTGTATCTGCTTTGCAATGTCGCGCTATAGCCTGTGGGTAGAGCGTCAAATAGCGCACCGCTGAAATACCAAGGATTCTTTGTGACTTCTCCACTCATTCAATTTGAAAATGTCAATAAATGGTTTGGCCAGTTTCATGCCTTGCGTGACATCCATCTCCAAGTACATCGTGGTGAGCGTATCGTGATTTGCGGTCCCTCTGGTTCAGGTAAATCCACTCTTCTGCGTTGTATCAATCGACTTGAAGAACACCAAGAGGGAAAACTTACTGTGATGGGGATTGAACTCACAGATGATGTGAAATCCATTGACAACATCAGACGCCAAGTAGGTATGGTTTTTCAACAGTTCAATTTATTTCCACATTTGAGTGTGCTCGACAACCTCACG
The DNA here is from genome assembly GCA_018969975.1 of Burkholderiales bacterium. Lineage (GTDB taxonomy): Bacteria > Pseudomonadota > Gammaproteobacteria > Burkholderiales > Burkholderiaceae_C > Limnohabitans. The sequence continues at coordinate 6,369 of JAGWXI010000039.1, read as the reverse complement.
CTTGCGCCGATTTGGGTAGAAAAAATCAGTCCCGCTCAAGCGCAAGAACGCGCCATGCAACAGCTCGAACGTGTGCATATCGCAGAGCAAGCGCTCAAGTTTCCCTTACAGCTCTCAGGTGGTCAGCAGCAGCGGGTAGCCATTGCACGTGCCTTGTGTCTCTCGCCACAGATTTTGTTGTTTGATGAGCCCACTTCAGCGCTAGATCCTGAAATGGTGCAAGAGGTATTGGAAGTCATGACAAATCTAGCGCAGCAAGGAGTCACGATGTTGTGCGTTACACATGAGATGAATTTTGCGCGGGCAGTGGCGGATCGGGTGATTTTTATGGACGAAGGCCAAATCATCGAAGAAGCGCCGCCAGAGGTTTTCTTCGAAAATGCGCAACACCCACGCACACAAGCTTTTTTAAAGCGTTTGCTTATTTAGTTTTTGTTCTTAGCTTTTACAAATATTGGAAGATTAAATCTAAGCAAGATCCGCTTATTTCTTCACATAAATTTGGTCAAAGCTGGCGCCATCAGCAAAATGGTCTTTACTTGCTTTAGCCCAACCCCCAAATGACTTATCAATCGTTACCAATCTCAAAGTTGGAAATTGCTTGGCGTATTTAGCCTGTGCTTTGGGCGATGTCGGGCGATAGAAGTTTTTACCTGCAATGTCCTGCCCTTCATCGCTGTAGAGATATTCAAGATAGGCTTGCGCAACTGTGCGCGTGCCTTTTTTATCTACGTATTTATCCACCACGGTAACTGCCGGCTCGGCCAAGATAGAGATGGAAGGTACGACGACATCAAACTTAGCGCCGAATTCTTTTTCTAATAAATAGGCTTCGTTCTCCCAAGCAATCAAGACGTCACCTTGGTTACGCTGGGCAAAAGTGATGGTTGAACCGCGGGCACCTGTATCGAGCACGGGTACGTTGTCATAAAGCTTTTTGACAAAGCTCTTAGCTTTGTCTTCGCCACCATACTTACGCTTGGCATATTCCCATGCTGCCAAATAATTCCAGCGTGCTCCCCCAGATGTTTTGGGATTGGGTGTGATGACGCTAACCCCTGGCCTGACTAAGTCATCCCAGTCTTTTATTTTTTTTGGATTACCTTCCCTCACCACCAAAATGATGGTGGAGGTGTAAGGAGAGCTGTTGTGTGGCAAACGTTTCTGCCAGTCTTTGGGCAAGAGTTTGCCGATTTCGTACAAGGCATCGGTATCGCCTCCTAAGGCCAGGGTGGCTACATCTGCATCTAAACCATCGATGATGGAACGCGCCTGCTTGCCAGAACCTCCGTGCGATTGCTTTATGCGGACATCTTGTCCCGTCTTGCCTTTCCAATATTTTGCAAATGCCTGGTTGTATTCCACATACAACTCGCGTGTAGGGTCGTAGGAGACGTTCAATAGTTCCACTGGATTGGGTTCTGTAGCAGCTAAACCAGAGGTAATCAGGTTAGAAGCGACGATAAATGATTGGATAAATAGTGATCGGTAGAACATGGAAACACCCTTCAATGCGAATGCATGAATTCTGTAACCGGACACCCAAAAATGGAACTATAGAGTTATTGTTTGTTTATTCCATAAACGTATATGGCTGTAGATAAATTTTCATCCATAATGCTTTTTTGTAATGCAAACCCACTTATTTTTGGAGCCATGCACATGAATATATTCCACCGATTTTCATTAAGCACCTTTGCTCTTTTGTTTTGTGCTACCGCTACTAGCCACGCACAACAAAATGCACCTGCTCTTCACCAACGCGCTAATGCTGCCATGTGCGCAAACTGCCATGGAACGGAAGGCAAAACTGTTGATGGGTCAGCAGTACCCTCTATCAATGGCATGCCAAAGGACTATATGGTTTTGCAGATGAAATCCTTCAAAGACGGCACCCGTCCTGCTACGGTTATGCACCAACTCTCCAAAGGCTTAACGGATGCCCAAATAGAGAGTATTGCTAGTTATTACGCTAGCAATAAACGATAAAAAATAAATAACCAGGAGAAACGTATGAAGCGTCGTAATTTTGTTCAAGCATCTCTAGCCCTTGGCTCCTTGGGTTCAGTGGCTGGCATAGTGGGTTGCTCTACAACTGGCCGCATTCCAGAAAAAACCCGCGTTCTCGTCGTCGGTGGTGGTTATGGTGGTGCTGCGGCGGCTAAATATGTACGCATGCTCTCCAACTTCCAAATAGATGTGGTACTCATCGAACCTGAATCAGCCTTTGTATCTTGCCCCATGTCTAACCTTGTGATTGGTGGCAGCAAGACTATGGCAGATATCACTACACCGTATGACAACCTCAGCAGCAAATATGGCGTGCACGTAGTTCGTGACTACGTAAGCAGTATTGACGCTGTTAAAAAAGCGGTCACGCTTACCAGTGGAACGAGTATTCGCTACGACAAAATGGTCTTATCGCCCGGGATTGAACTCATGTTCAGCACCATCGAGGGGCTTAAACAGGCTAGTGATGCTGGCCAAATTTTGCAAGCTTGGAAAGCAGGACAAGAAACTTCTAATCTACGCAAACAACTCGTTGATATGCCAGACGGGGGGGTTTTTGCCATAAGTATTCCTGAGGCTCCCTATCGTTGCCCCCCAGGGCCTTATGAGCGCGCTAGTCAGGTAGCCCACTATTTCAAGCAAAATAAACCTAAATCCAAGGTATTGATCTTGGATGCCAACCAAGACGTTACCTCCAAAGGACCTTTATTCAAAAAGTTTTGGGCCGACAACTACAAAGGTATCTTGGAATACATCCCACAACACAAAGTAACAGCAGTTGATGCTAAGACAAATACTTTGAAGTTTGAGGTTCAAAACGACGTTAAAGCAAATGTGCTCAACGTTCTGCCTGCGATGCGCGCTGGTAGCATTGCTGTTAAATCTGGTCTTGCAAATGCCAATAGCCGCTGGTGTGGTGTGAATTACCAAACGTTTGAATCAACACAAAGCAAAGATATCCACATCATTGGTGACTCTATCTTGGCTGCACCTGCCATGCCCAAATCAGGGCACATGGCAAACTCACACGCCAAAGTCGTTGCGGCTGCAATCGTGGCTCAACTCTCGGATTTAGCCGTTAATCCTGAGCCTTTTCTGATGAATACCTGTTACAGCTTTGTCAATGACAAGTATGTTGTGCACGTTGCATCCGTCCACCAATATGACAGTAAAGATAAAACCTATAAAACCGTGCCTGGCTCTGGAGGACTTTCATCTGCGCCCAGCGAATTAGAGGCTATCTATGCTTGGAATTGGGCCCAAAATATTTGGGCGGATACTTTGCGCTAGTTTTTTTAGACTTACCGGCGAAGTTACAACTTTTTTGCGCAATAAGCTTACAAAGATATGGCAGAAATGTCATATCCAGCGTTGGCTGCTGTTCTCACAAGTGAAGCCCTGTCCATTGTTTTTGCGTTTGATAACGCCCACAGTGTGGTGCAACGCATTCCAGAGCGGCAATAAGCCAATACAGGCTTGGGTAAATCTTCCAAGAGTTTGCCAAATTCCTGACCTAATTCAGACGTAACCGCGCCAGAGACCGCAGGCAAAAACCGTATAGGTAAATTGGCTTTGATAGCAGCTTGTTCTATTTCTTTGAAAGCAGGTTGTCCTAGATCTTCACCGTCAGGACGATTGCACACGATAGATTTGAACCCTGCTTTTGCAATAACAGAGACATCTTTTTGGGTGATTTGATCTGCTACTGATAATTGATCGCTAATTTTCTTGATATACACACACTACTCCTTGTGAATTGTTTGAATCTATCTGATTACTTTAATTTATTTTTCTTAGATTTTCGCTGATGAAACATTTCAAACAATTGCATGCCCACCACCATGAATAATACAAATACGGCACCTTTGACTTGACCTGATGCCAAGGACACGAGCCCAGGACCAGGGCAAAACCCCGCTAAGCCCCAACCAGCTCCGAATAAAACTGCCCCCATCACCAAAGGTTTATCGATTTGATTGCTACTAGGCAAATGCAATGCGCCGCCCAAAAAGTTAATTGTTCTTTTCTTGGCCAAGGCGAATGCAAAAAATCCAACTGCAATAGCACCCGCCATCACCAAAGCAAGCGACGGATCCCATGCGCCAAAAATATCTAAAAACCCAATGACCTTTCCTGGATCAGTCATGCCGGAGAGTATGAGTCCTAAGCCAAATAACAGGCCGACTAAAAATTCACTGATTCTGTGTTGCATATGAATTCAATTCTTTTTAAAAAATGTGACGCATCACGTAGACCACTAGAAAACCCAAGCCCATAAATGTCAGAGTGGAAACTAGTGAGCGTGGCGACAACCGTGCGAGTCCGCATACGCCATGTCCGCTGGTACAACCTGATCCATAGCGCGTACCAAACCCTACCAATACTCCAGCAATGGCTATCGCTATGTAGCCTGCCTCTATGCGTGGTGCTTCCAAATAGCCAGAGGGCAATAGCAGCCCGCTCACAAAAGGTGCAGCTGCCATACCCAGTAAAAACGCAATGCGCCATCCGATATCACCCAAGCGCGGTACTAACAACCCGCCCAAGATGCCGCTGATACCCAAAATGCGGCCATTGACCAATATGAATACAGCCGAGGCAAGCCCTAACAAAATTCCGCCAGCCAAAGACAGCCAAGGTGTGAAATGAATCCAATCAATCGTCATAGTTGCCTTTATGGTTTGCAATATTGTTCGTACAAAGCACCTATAACAGCCATAGCCTTTGGGCTCTTGACTTGGTAATAGATACTCTTTCCTTCGCGCCGCGTCTCGACAAGTTCTTCATCGCGCAACACAGTGAGTTGCTGAGAAAGTGTGGGCTGTCCAATGCCGAGCATCTCTTCAATTTCGCCGACCCGTAACTCGCCCTTAGACAGTTGGCAAAGAATCATCAAACGGTCTGGGTTGGATAGCACTTTCATCAGTTTGCAAGCCTGCTCTGCAGCACTGTGCATTTGCGCAAGTTCTAGCGACGCAACACTCATATAAGCCCTTGTTGAATTAATTTTCCATATTCTATTGACTTTTATTATATACTTTGATATACTATTTAGAACTTAATTAAATAAGGCCTGCGCCTTCGCGATGGAGAAAAAATGAGCTCGTTTGACCACCCCACTCTTATCCAGAACATCGGTAAATCGATGGCAACTTTGCGTAAATCGCAAACCGAGGCCATGCAAGGCTTTGGACAACTCGCCAAAGCGGCCATGGCAACCGGTGCCATCAGTGAAAAGCATAAAGAGTTGATGGCATTGGCTATCGGCATCACACAACACTGTTCAGGATGCATAGGATTTCACGTCAAAGCCTTGCACCGATTGGCATGCACACGCAAGGAATTTGAAGAAATGCTGGCTGTGTGTGTTTATATGGGCGGAGGTCCAGCTTTGATGTATGCCTCTGAAGCCATCGCCGCTTGGGATGCATTTGACCCTTCACAGGCGTAAATTATCTCCCCCTTCACTTCAATCACTCAAGAAAGGTTCATCATGAAAAATGATGAGCCTTTCTCAACCCACGCACTTGATACTTTCAACCTGTAATTAAATCTGAACCTGGATTGGGTAATACGCCTTCTAACTTAGGCGTATTGAGTTTGCGTGAACCCACTTTGCCGCCACTGGCTTTGAGCCATTGTTCGGCAATTTCCCAAACGGGCTTGAGGTTCTGGCTCTTAGCTTCTTCAGCTACCGGTGCCCAACCTGCTACTTTGTATTTTTTATTGGCATCGATCAGTTTGCCTTTCAAGCGCATATCACCAATACGGTTACCCATTTTTTCGTTTGGCCTACACACATACTCCAAGCCACCCACGCGCACCATATCACCACCTTGTTGGTAGTAAGGGTCTGGGTTGAACAAGTTATCGCACACGTCTTCCAGAATGGTTTTGATGGTTTCACCCGTCATCTCGCTGACGGTCGCATATGAATAGGTAGTCGCTGTCATATCCATTAACCATTCACGTGTAATCGCTTGTCCAGGCAACAAAGATGTGCCCCAACGGAAACCTGGTGAGAACGCTAAATCAGCACCCTGCACATCCATCAAAGCATCTAGCAATAACTGGTCACCTGTGCCATTGAAGTTGCCACGGCGATAGAGCGTGCCTTCTGTGACTGCCAGCTTCTCATTCAACTTCGCCTCATAAGGTGCGCGCACTTTGGTGATCAGCGCTTGCATCTCGCTGTCAGCAGGCAACATATTGGCAAAGATAGGTAAAAGCTTGTAGCGGTAGTCGGTGATGCGCTTGTTCTTCACTTCAAAATCTAAAACGCCTAAGAACTTTCCGTTAGAACCAGCGTTGGTCACAATCGTTTTGCCAGTTTTGTTGCTTACCAATGTGGCGACAGGC
>JAGWXI010000038.1 GCA_018969975.1 Burkholderiales bacterium | reverse complement strand
AGACGGCACTATGAAAGATAAGTTGAATAACGCCATCAAAACCGCGCTCAGCCCACGCTTTGTTCCCAATGAAATTTTTCAGGTCGCCGAAATACCGCGCACCTTAACGGGTAAAAAGCAAGAACTGCCGGTGAAAAAATTATTGTTAGGCCAACCACTAGAAAAAGTCGTCAACAAAGACGCAATGGCAAACCCAGCAAGCTTGGATTGGTTTGTTGAATTTGCTCAACAACGCGCTCAAACACCTGGATGAACGCTAGCGTGTAAAAAACACAACTGCTTTCCAGAGGTTTTCTCTAGCCGATTACCATTGACAGAATTTTTGTAATCAGGAGCCCCGTATGGCGCACGCCGCATTCAATTGGCAAGACCCTTTTTTGCTAGACCAACAACTCACCGAAGACGAGCGGATGGTGCGCGAAGCCGCGCAAGCCTATTGCCAAGACAAACTCTTGCCGCGTGTGACCGAGGCTTTTCGTAACAGCCACACCGATGTCGCCATTTTTCGTGAAATGGGCGAGTTAGGGCTTCTCGGCCCCACGATTCCCTCGCAGTACGGTGGTCCCGGTTTGAATTACGTTGCCTACGGCTTGATCGCGCGTGAAGTAGAGCGTGTCGATTCAGGTTATCGCTCCATGATGAGCGTGCAATCGTCTTTGGTGATGGTGCCTATATTTGAATTTGGCACAGAAGCACAACGCCAAAAGTATCTGCCCAAACTTGCGACAGGCGAATGGATTGGCTGTTTCGGTTTGACCGAGCCCGACCATGGCTCTGACCCCGCCAGCATGGCAAGCCGTGCGCAAAAAGTCAAAGGCGGCTACCAACTTACGGGAAGCAAGATGTGGATTTCCAATAGCCCGATCGCCGATGTGTTTGTGGTCTGGGCCAAAGAGGTCACCGAAAACGGAACTGTGGGTCCCATCCGCGGATTCATCCTAGAAAAAGGCAGGAAGGGCTTGAGCGCCCCTGCGATCCATAGCAAGGTGGGTTTGCGCGCATCGATCACCGGCGAGATCGTGATGGACTCGGTTTTTATTCCAGAAGAAAACGCATTTCCCGAAGTGCAAGGATTGAAAGGCCCTTTCACCTGTTTGAACAGTGCGCGCTACGGCATTGCGTGGGGCGCATTAGGTGCGGCCGAAGACTGTTGGCTCCGTTCACGCCAGTACACCTTAGACCGCAAACAGTTTGGTCGCCCCTTGGCAGCAAACCAATTGATACAGAAAAAATTGGCCGATATGCAAACCGAAATTGCATTAGGTTTACAAGGCTGTTTGCGCTTGGGCCGCATGAAAGACGAAGGTACCGCGAGTGTAGAAATTACCTCTATCTTGAAGCGCAACTCTTGCGGCAAAGCATTAGACATCGCACGCATGGCGCGCGACATGATGGGCGGCAACGGTATCAGCGATGAGTTTGGCGTGGCCCGCCATTTGGTCAACCTCGAAGTGGTCAACACGTACGAAGGCACGCACGATATCCATGCGCTCATCTTGGGTCGTGCGCAAACAGGTATTGCGGCTTTCGCCAACTAATTGCATTAAAACAAGTACCACTACACGGTGGAAAGCATCAAAAAGGAGACACATATGGACAAAAAACCACCTAACGCAAATCGTCGGCAAACCCTGCACGGACTTGCTGCGGCGATGGCTAGTTTTACGGCGCCTGCTCTCATCAGTGCTAATGCACTAGCGCAAGATAAATATCCTAATAAGCCCATCACACTTATCGTGCCGTGGACACCAGGCGGGCCTAGCGATGCGGTTTTGCGAGCTTTTGCTGAAAGCGCAAGCCGCACTTTGGGTGTGTCGCTCGTGTGTGAAAACAAGCCAGGAGCCGGAGGCATTTTGGGCGCATCCGCCATGATGAGCGCCAAGCCAGATGGTTATGCCATTACCCAATTACCTTTGGGCATTTACCGCATCCCGCACATGCAAAAGACGAACTTTGACCCGATCAAAGACCTCACCCATATCGCCTGTTTGACGGGATACACATTTTGCATAGCAGCCAGTATGGATGCCCCTTTCAAGACTCTCAAAGAAATGGTGTCCTTTGCCAAAGCCAATCCTGGCAAATTGGAATACGGTCATACGGGCACTGGCACAACCCCCCATTTGGCGATTGAAGACTTTAGCCAAAAAGCCGGCATTGAACTCAATCCCATTCCCTTCAAAGGTGCCGCGGAAGTTATCCAAGCCATTCTGGGAGGTCATATTCGTATAGCTAGTAGTACAACCGAAATCATTCCTTTGGTTAAAGAAGGCAAGTTACGTTTGCTGTCTACCTTGGGCAGTAAACGTACGAAAGCTTTTCCGGATGTGCCAACGGTCAAAGAAAACGGTTGGGACACTATTTCAGAATCACCTTTTGGTATTGGTGGTCCTAAGGGAATGGATCCTGCCGTTGTTCGTACGCTCCAAGACGCATTCAAGAAAACCTTGGAAGATCCAAAAGTGATAGCAACCCTTGATCAGTTCTACCAACCCATGATTTACATGGGCAGCGAAGACTACACCAAATACGCCGTGCGTACCTTTGAGTCAGAGCGTGCAACGGTGGAGCGATTGGGTTTGGCTAAAAAGGCATAAGCGTAAAAAATTAAAGTGCGCATCCAATTTCTGTCACGCATTCAAATTACGATGTCCGATTAGTCAAGGACAGTTATGGACAGAAGAGAATTCAATAGCTACTTACAACGTAGCGTATTAAGCTTGGCGCTCTTGCCTTGGATGCAAGCGGTTGCTGCGCCTGCTGATCGACCAAGGCCTTGGCGCGTCAATCCTTTTGCTTTAGGCGTAGCCAGTGGCCGACCACGGCCTGACTCGCTAGTGTTGTGGACGCGCCTGTTAGTAGATGAGCAAGACCGTGCAGCTTCGGGCAATGATCCGGTCGACGTGACGGTTGAGTTGTTTGCCGACAGCGCATTAAAGCAACGCGTACAAATGGCCAAAATCACCACAGATGCAAGCCGAGGACACAGTGTGCATTTATTGGTGCAGTCACTGCAGCCCAGCACAGACTATTGGTATCGGTTTCGTCAAGGCGAAGCACTCAGCACCGTTGGGCACACACGCACAGCACCTGCATTACAGGCAGATGTGGCTATGTTGCGCATGGCCTTGTCTTCATGCCAACACTATGAGGCCGGGTTGTTTGTCGCGCACCAAGAAATCGCCCAGCAAGATTTAGACTTTGTTTTGTTTGTCGGTGACTACATTTACGAGTCCAGCAACGCGCAGTACACCACACGCAAGCACAACACAGAGGAACCTAAAACCTTAGACCAATACCGCGCGCGCTACGCCCTCTACAAACAAGATGCAATGCTGCAAGCAGCCCATGCCGCACATCCGTGGGTATTGATGTGGGACGACCACGAAGTTGTGAACGATTACGCCAACCAAGTGGATATGAAGAACACGCCCGTGCCCGAATTTTTGGCCAGGCGCGCAGCTGCTTACCAAGCTTATTTCGAACACCAACCAGTTCTCTTCGGGCCTGACGCCAAAAGCCCACAAGGCGCGTCCATGCGTTTACACGATCAGTTTGCTTGGGGCCGTTTGGCGGATCTGTGGACGCTAGACAACCGCCAGTTCAGAAGTCCGCTGGCATGTCCAGACCCTGTGCGCGGAGGCGGGCGCATGGTGACCCAATGCGATGCATTGAGCGACCCCACGCGCAGCATGTTGGGGTTTGAGCAAGAACGCTGGCTAGACAAGGGTTTAAAAGCATCTAAACGTTCATGGAAACTGTTGGCCCAAGGCACACAAATGAGTTCGACCAGTATTCCAGCACCCATCGGCCGTGCTTACTGGAATGAGGCGTGGGACGGCTACCCAGAAGCACGTAAACGTTTGTTGCAGTCGATTGCAGACAGCCACATCAAGAATGTGGTTTCGCTAGGTGGCGATGTGCATATGAATGTGGCAGCCCATTTGCGCCCCTCGCCTAATGACCCTAATTCACCCATAGTTGCCAGTGAATTTGTCACTACATCTGTGACGTCGCGTGGCATGGGGGAAAAGGCCTTGGGCATCGTGCGCGACAACAACCCAGACTTGCAGCATGTGCGAAGTGACGAGCGTGGCTATTCTTTGTTGCGGGTGACTCCAACGCAGGTGCGCTGTGACTTTCGCACCACCGCTATGCCAGCGGGAAGTGAAGCTGGGTTTAAAACGCAAGCGAGTTTTATCGTCGAAAAAGGCAACCCTGCAGCCAGGCCGGTTTAGGTACGGGGATCCCCCATCATCTTGACCAACTCTGAAAGTTCGCCTTTCTCAATCATGTAGGTGCGGTCGCAAACCGCATGGGCAAAGTCTAAATTTTGCTCAGACAGCAAAACGCTCACGCCTTGGCGCTTGAGCGTGACCACCATCTCAGACATGCGGCTAACGATGGCGGGTGCAATTCCTTCGGACGGTTCGTCCAACATCACCAACAGCGGATTGCCCATCAACGTTCGAGCGACGCTGAGCATTTGCTGTTCACCACCACTCATATGGCTGGCTTGGCGGTGCTGCATACTGGCCAAATTTGGAAACAAATCGAACAATTTTTCTAGCGTCCAGTCTGATAACACGCGTTGACGATGGTCATAGCGCGTATTTTGTTGGGCGAGTGTGAGGTTCTCCAGCACGGTGAGGTCAGTGAAGATGCGTCGGTCTTCAGGTACATAACCAAGCCCTAGTTGCGCGACTTCAAACGGCTCTTTGCTAGAGAGATCCTGTCCATCAAAGACAAGTTGTCCTTCACGGCGTGGCATCAAACCCATGATGGCTTTGAGCGTGCTCGACTTGCCAGCACCGTTGCGTCCTAGCAAAGCAACCACCTCGCCACGGCCAACTTGCAAGGAAACGTCAAACAAGATTTGCGCAGCACCATGCCAAGCATTCAAATGGGTAACTTCTAGAAAGGGCTTCATACAGTTTCACCATCTACCGTTTTGCCGCGTCCTAAGTACACAGACTGCGCAAGTGGATTGTTTTGAACCTCTTGGGGCGTTCCTTCAACCAAGATGCGTCCTTGTGCCATCACCACAATACGCGTCGCAAACGAGAAAACCATGTCCATGCTGTGCTCGGTGAACATCACCGCGACGTCGCGCTCCTTGGCCAAAAACTGAACCAGGCCCATCAAAGCATGGCGCTCGGTTGGCGACATGCCTGCAGTGGGCTCATCCATTAACAACAACTTGGGTTGATTAACCAGAGCCATCGCTAATTCAAGGCGCTTGATATCGCCATAGGCCAGCGTGTCGCTGATGCTTTTGGACATTGCTGCCAAGCCTACTTTCTCGAGCAGAGTTTGCGCCGCATCTGCGCGATGCTGGCGCGTACGACGCCAGGGCGAGAGGTGCAGGCCTTGTGCAGAGAGCATGGCTAGTTGCACGTTTTCAATCACCGTCATCGATCGAAACACCTCGGCCATTTGAAACGTGCGGCTCACCCCTTGCCGCCACAATGCATCGGGCTTGCAACCTATCAGCGATTGGCCATTCAAGCGTACGCTGCCACTGTCTGGGAGCAGTTGCCCGTTGACCAAATTGAAAGTGGTGCTTTTACCTGCGCCATTGGGGCCAATCACTGCCAATAACTCACCCGCCCCAACATCAAACGAGACATTGTTAACAGCCATGTTGCTGCCAAAGGATTTGTGCAAATGGCGTACTTCTAAGAGCGCTTGCGCTGTCATGATTTGCGCCCCATCAATTTCCAGGTACCAGCGATGCCATGCGGAAACACCAGCACCAGTAACAACATTACGCCACCTAGTACCGCGCGCCAGTAGTCTGTGCCGCGCGCCAGGGCGTCTTGTAATACCGTGAAAGAAAAGGCCCCCACGATAGGCCCTGCAGTCGCATGAATACCACCTAGAAGCACCATGACTAAGGCGTCCACTGATCTAGGGATGCCCATCACATCGGGCGAGATACTTCCCTTCGAGAAGGCAAACAATGCGCCTGCTAATCCAGCGAAACCCGCAGAGATCACAAAGCCCCACCACTGAATCCAGGCAACGTTGAGCCCCATAGCTTGCGCGCGCATTGGCGCATCACGGCTCGCGCGCATGCAATACCCCAGTGGCGCGCGCAAGATGTGTTGCAAGATCAAAACGCCAGACACGGTCAACGCCAAGGCCAGCCAATAAAAACGGCCTTTGTCCTGCCAAATACCATCTGGCCACACACCGTTGAGTCCATTGCTACCACCGGTCAAGTCGTCCCACTGGAAGCAAACGGACCAGACTATTTGTGCAAAAGCCAAGGTCAGCATAGCCAAATACACCCCCGACAAGCGCACGGCGAATCCTGCCAAAACAACCGCGCATGCTGCACTTATCAAGGGCGCCATCCAAAGCACTTCTTCGGTAGGCAGGCCTTGGCGCAATACCAACAAGGCAGCAGCATAGGCACCAATACCAAAATAAGCCGCATGTCCAAATGAATGCAAACCCGCTGGCCCCATGATGAAATGCAAACTCGTGGCAAACAAGATAGCGATCAATACATCAATACCCAGCACTACGCCATAGGGCATATTTGTCATCAGCATGGGCCACATCACAGCAAGGGCCATCACAGTGAACCAAGCCATCCAAGCCAATCCTGTTGCTGTGGCGGTTTGGGCGGCGGACTCTGCTTGCATCACGGTTACGCGCGAGGGGTTGATCGGCTTGCCCAAAAGGCCCCAAGGACGAACCATCAGGACCAAGGCCATCACCACAAATTCAGCGACTAGCGTGAGTTTGGAAAAAGCGATGGACAAGCCTGCTAACTCCACGGTGCCTATTGCGATACATACGGCCTTGACCTCGGCAATTAACAGTGCGGCAATAAACGCACCCGGAATAGACCCCATGCCACCGACGACGACAACAACAAAGGCGTCACTGATAGTGACCATATCTAAGCCCACATGCGCTGGCTCGCGTGGTAACTGCAAAGCGCCGCCCCAGCCTGCCAGGGCGCAACCCAAAGCAAACACGCTGGTGAACAAATTACGTGGATTGACACCCAAGGCCGCCAGCATTTCGCGGTCTTGCGTGGCTGCTCGCACCCGTACACCAAAGCGGCTGTGTTGCAACACACGCCATAAAACCCAGAGTACTACGGGGCCAACACCAATTAAAAACAAGTCATAGCTTGGAACTAACCTACCGAAGATGTCAACCGCACCGCTCAACCCAGGAGCGCGCGGCCCCAGTAAATCTTCCGGCCCCCAAAGCCACAATACGGCGTCTTGCACGATCAAGGCAAAGGCAAAAGTGGCCAGTAATTGAAACAATTCGGGCGCTTGGTAAATGCGTCGCAATATGACTACTTCAAACGCCGCACCTACCGCGCCAGTCACTAGCCCAGTACAAAACAAGAGGGCAAAAAAAACAACGGAGTTAGGCGCAAAAGCTGTTAACCACGGCATAGCGTGGGCAACCAAGGAATAGGCAAGATACACGCCCAACATGAAAAAAGAGCCATGGGCGAAATTCACTACGCGCGTCACGCCAAAAATCAAAGAAAGGCCTGCCGACACTAAAAACAAGGAAGAGGCAGAGGCCAAGCCGTTAATGGCTTGGACTAGAAAGGCGGATATTTCCATGCGAACTGCAACGTTGTTATGTCGACGTTATGAGGCGAGGCGTTGTCGTCTCGCATGATTAGCGGATGAATGGACTCAAGCGTCCAAGCGCTCTGCCAGCGCAGCTTTGGTCGCTGTCATCTCAACTGGCAAGTGGTAGGCCAGTTGTTTAAACAGCTCTTCATGCAACTTCAACTCTTCCACCCATGCGGCTTTGTCGATATGGGTGACTGTTTTGAATTGCTCTGGTGTGAAGCGCAAGCCCGTCCAAGTGATTTCTTCATAGCTTGGGCAGATACCGAACACGTTTTCTTTACCGGTTGCTCGGCCTTCGATGCGGTCGATCATCCACTTCAAAACGCGCATGTTCTCGCCATAACCTGGCCAGACAAACTTACCGTCATCGCCTTTGCGGAACCAGTTCACGCAGTAAATGGAGGGAACCTTGGCGCCTGACGCCTTGAGCGTTTGGCCCATATTGAGCCAGTGCTGGAAATAGTCGCTCATGTTGTAGCCCATAAAAGGCAACATCGCGAATGGATCACGGCGCACCACGCCTTGTTGGCCAGCGGCGGCAGCGGTGGTTTCTGAACCCATGGTGGCAGCCATGTAGACGCCTTCGGTCCAATTGCGCGCTTCGGTCACGAGTGGCACGGTGGTCGAACGGCGGCCACCAAAAATAAACGCGTCAATCGCTACGCCATTGGCGTCGTCCCACTGCGCGTCGAGCGCTGGGTTGTTGGTGGCGGCTACGGTGAAACGCGCATTGGCGTGTGCCGCTTTGGCGCCGGTTTCTTTGGCAATCGCAGGCGTCCAATCTTTGCCTTGCCAGTCGATCAAATGGTCAGGCAAATTACCCGAGTCCTTTTCCATACCTTCCCACCACACATCGCCGTCGTCTGTGAGCGCAACGTTGGTGAAGATCACGTTCTTGTCCAAGCTGGCCATGCAGTTGGGGTTGGTGTGGAAGTTGGTGCCGGGAGCGACGCCGAAGTAACCCGCTTCTGGGTTGATGGCGTAGAGCTTGCCGTCAGAGTGCGGTTTGATCCAAGCGATGTCGTCGCCGATGGTGGTGACCTTCCAGCCTTGGAAACCTTCTGGGGGCACCAACATCGAGAAATTGGTTTTTCCGCAAGCGCTGGGAAATGCCGCTGCTACGTGGTATTTTTTGCCTTGAGGATTCGTCACGCCCAAGATCAGCATGTGCTCGGCCAACCAGCCTTGGTCGCGTCCCATATTGGAGGCGATGCGCAGGGCAAAACACTTCTTACCTAATAAAGCATTGCCGCCGTAGCCAGAACCGTAAGACCAAATTTCACGCGATTCGGGGTAATGCACGATGTATTTGGTTTTGTTGCAAGGCCATTTCACATCGGTTTGGCCGGCAGCCAAAGGAGCGCCCACGGTGTGCACACAAGGCACAAATGCACCGTCGGTGCCGATCACGTCGTACACCGCTTTGCCCATGCGGGTCATGATGCGTTGGTTGACTGCGACGTAGGAGCTGTCAGAGAGTTCAATGCCGACATGGGCGATGTGTGAGCCCATAGGGCCCATGCTGAAAGGCACCACATACATGGTGCGCCCTTTCATGCAGCCGTCAAACAAAGGCTGCAAGGTGGCGCGCATTTCGGCGGGTGCCATCCAGTTGTTAGTCGGGCCGGCGTCTTCTTTTTTCTCAGAACAGATATAGGTGCGGTCTTCTACGCGTGCCACGTCGCTGGGGTCCGACCATGCGAGGTAAGAGCCTGGGCGCTTGGCTGGGTTGAGCTTTTTGAAAGTGCCGGCGTCTACCAATTGCTGGCACAGGCGCTGGTACTCCTCTTCACTGCCATCGCACCAGTAGACGGTGTCTGGTTTGCACAAAGCGGCCATCTCGGCCACCCAAGCAATCAGTTTGGGATTTTTCACATAAGCGGGTGCGTTCATCAAAGACTCCAAAGTTAAAAATTGAGGTCAAGGCCCTGTGCATGCACTGCCAAGGCATTGGCCTCAATTGCGTTGCCACTTTTAAAGTAGCTTGGGCATTTTAAGAATTTCGACACACGAATGCATCCAAATGAATAATAAAAACGCCAAGGCAGGTAGAAAAATGGAGTAAAAAAAGCGCCTAAAAGGCGCTTTAAGGAGTAATGTCAGACAATTAATCTGTCTGCTTAGGCCATGAAAACAGCAATAAAGGCGAGCAAGAAAATCAAAATACCCCCGGCAACTGGAAGCACGATAGGCATCAATGGGACGATAGACTCGACCACGTCTTGTTCGCCGTCATGCGAGTGGTCGTTTGCTTGGGACATGAGAGCTCCTAATTAAATGAATCTACAGATTTTAGATCACCGGCTTATTCCTGACGCACATCACTTATTCGACAGTGGCCACTATTCGCAATACCTCTTGCCCATAAGCCTCTAACTTCTTTACGCCAATTCCGGCAATCCCTTGCAAGCTGCCCAAATCGGCAGGCCCTACTTTGGCAATTGCAGCCAAGGTAACGTCATGAAAAATCACATAAGCGGGTAGGTTATGCGACTTTGCAACTTCGCCGCGCCAAGCTTTAAGCGCATCAAAACGCGCTTGACCTCTAGCATCCAGCGGCATGGGCGTAGGCTTGTGCACGCTGCCAGAGGCGCGGCTTTTAGACTTGTTGAAGCCAGGGCTTGAAACGGAAGCGCGAAGACGAATGGAGACTTCGCCTTTGAGTACTGCACGCGAGCCCTGCGTTAAATAAAGCGTGCTGAAAGTTTGTGCATCGACGCCCAAAGCGCCCAAAGCAATGAGTTGGCGCAGCACACCGCGCAATTGCTGCTCAGTAAATTGGGCACCAATGCCAAAGGTGCTCAAGCTTGCATGGCCATATTGCTGCACCTTCTCCGTGTCTTTGCCGCGCAAGATGTCCATCACATGGCCCGCGCCAAAGGTTTTGCCGTCTTGCTGGTGAATACGGTAGATGGTGGAGAGCAGCATGCGTGCCGCTTCGGTGCCGTCCCAAATTTGCGGAGGCTGCAAGCAGTTGTCGCAATTGCCGCATTTCATCTTGGGGTAGGTTTCCCCAAAATAACCCAGCAATCGCCCCCGTCGGCAGTCGGTGGCTTCTGCCAAAGCGAGCAATGCATCAAGTTTGCCGCGCATGACTTGTTTGAAGTCTTCTGGCGCAGGGCTTTCATCGATCATGCGGCGTTGGTTGACGACATCGTTCAAGCCATAGGCCATCCAAGCGTCTGCGCTTTGGCCGTCGCGCCCAGCACGGCCTGTCTCTTGGTAATAGCCTTCGATGTTTTTGGGCATGTCTAAGTGCGCGACAAAACGCACATCCGGCTTGTCGATGCCCATGCCAAAGGCAATCGTGGCGACCATCACCAAACCTTCTTCGCGCAAAAAGCGGTTTTGGTTGTTCTGACGCGTAGCGGCCGCCAGCCCCGCGTGGTAGGGCAAAGCGGTAATACCTGCATCGCACAGCAATTGCGCAACTTCTTCGACGCGTTTGCGTGATTGGCAATACACGATGCCGCTGTCTTGGCCGTAAGGGCCCGTGTGCTCACGCTGAATAAAGCGTAGCAACTGCGTCGACGCATCTTTTTTCTCGATGATGGTGTAGCGGATGTTGGGCCTGTCAAAGCTGCTGACGAACTGCTGTGCGTTTTCCAGCTGCAAGCGCTCGACAATATCTGCGCGCGTCGTGGCGTCTGCTGTGGCGGTGAGCGCAATGCGCGGCACACCTGCATAGCGTTCATGCAGAACTGTCAGCGCACGGTATTCAGGTCTAAAGTCATGGCCCCATTGGCTGACGCAATGCGCCTCGTCAATCGCGAACAAACTCAAATGCCCTTGCGCATGCAAATCATCGAGTTGCGCCAAAAAGCGTGGCGTAGTCACGCGCTCAGGTGCGGCATAGAGCAAGGTCATATCGCTTCTGCGCATGCGTTGTTCGACCGCGTTGGCGTCTTCGCCGCTCAAACTGGAATTTAAAAAAGCGGCTTCGACACCGGCTTCGTGCAAAGCCCCGACTTGGTCGTGCATCAGCGCAATCAAAGGCGATATGACCACCGCGATGCCATGCCCCGCCCGCTGTCGCGCTATGGCAGGAATTTGGTAACACAAGGACTTGCCGCCTCCGGTAGGCATGAGCACCAACGCGTCGCCACCCGCACAAACGTGGTTCACGATAGCTTCTTGCGGGCCACGAAAGGCGTCGTAGCCAAATACTTCACGCAATATGGGGAGATAAGACAAACAAAAATCCGAGAACTGCTGAAAAACAGCAAAGGCGAAACTATGCCACGGCAAAAGGCTTATTTAAGTAAGTACCGCAAGTGTTTTTACAATGCAAGGCTTATGCAATCTCACACTTACACGCGCGCGCAACAATTGCCCGCCATTTTGGCTAAGCGCATTGCCATGCTCGATGGCGCCATGGGCACCATGATCCAGCGCTATAAATTGAGCGAAGCGCAATACCGTGGCGAACGGTTCAAAGATTTCCACAAAGACGTCAAAGGCAACAACGAATTGTTGAGCTTGACTCAGCCCAACGTGATTCGTGACATCCACGAAGGCTATTTGGCCGCTGGCGCTGACTTGATCGAAACCAACACCTTTGGTGCCACCACCATTGCGCAAGCCGATTACGACATGGCTGATTTGGCGATCGAGATGAACCGCGCCTCCGCACAAATCGCCCGCGCTGCGTGCGACAAATACAGCACACCCGATAAACCCCGTTTTGTAGCGGGTGCCTTGGGCCCTACGCCCAAGACCGCAAGCATTAGCCCCGATGTGAACGACGCTGGCGCGCGCAATGTCACATTTGAAGAATTGCGCCTCTCTTATTACGAGCAAACGCAAGCCCTGGTCGAAGGTGGTTGCGACGTGCTGTTGGTCGAAACCATTTTCGACACACTCAACGCCAAAGCCGCGCTGTTTGCGATTGAAGAGTATTTTGAAGCCAGTGGCGAGCGTTTGCCCTTGATCATCAGCGGCACTGTGACCGATGCATCGGGTCGTATTTTGAGCGGACAAACCGTGACGGCGTTTTGGCACAGCGTGCGCCATGCCAAGCCTTTGGCCGTGGGCCTTAACTGCGCATTGGGTGCCGCCTTGATGCGCCCCTATTTGCAAGAACTTGCGCGCGTGGCTGTTGACACGTTTATCAGTTGCTATCCCAACGCAGGTTTGCCCAACCCAATGAGTGACACCGGCTTTGATGAAACACCTGCAGATACATCACGCTTGTTACACGAGTTTGCGGCACAAGGCTTGGTCAATATCGTGGGCGGCTGTTGTGGTACAACGCCAGAACATATCGCTGCTATTGCGAATGCCGTGATGGACCAAAAAGCACGCGACATCAGTGCGGGGCCGTTCTACCGCGAAGCAGCTTAGACACCTAGCAACTCTTACCAAAGGCATCGCAATGAACGCGCTCCATCAACTCAGCGCGTGTGACGCGGCAAACCAACTCGCACAACGCACCTTGCGCGCCCAAGATTTGGTGCAAGCGTGCATCGCGCACATCGATGCACGAGAACCCGAGGTGCAAGCTTGGGCCTACTTACAACGCGATGCTGCAATAGCCCATGCGAAGCAACTCGATGCTGGTGCGCACCGTGGCCTATTGCACGGGTTACCCATTGGTGTCAAAGATTTGTTGGCCACCTCCGACATGCCCGCCACCTATGGCTCGCGTATCTATGCCAATTACCGCCCAGGCTTTGACGCCGCTTGTGTGGCTGTGGCGCGCCAGCAAGGCGCAGTGGTATTGGGTAAAACCGTAAGCACCGAGTTCGCCACTTTTCAACCTAATCAAACGCGCAACCCACTACGGCTCTCGCACACACCTGGCGGCTCGTCATCTGGCTCAGCAGCTGCTGTGGCAGACAACATGGTGCCGTTGGCGATAGGTACCCAAACCGCCGGCTCCTTAATTCGGCCTGCGTCGTATTGCGGCATCGTCGCCTTCAAGCCGAGCTTTGGATGTATTGCACGCGCGGGAGCGAAATTACTCTCGGACACCTTGGACACCGTGGGAACCATGGCGCGCACTGTTGCCGATGCGGCATTGTTTGCGGCCGCCTTGAGCGGACGTGTTAACTGGTTGGTCCAGCCGTTAGAAGCGGTGCTGACCAGGCCCTTGCGCATTGGTCTTTGCCGCACGTATGAGTGGGACCAAGCAAATCCCGACACCCAGAGCGTTTTCGCGCAAGCAGCGCATTCCTTGCAAGCTGCGCGGCAATTTGAAATAAAAGATATAACGCTGCCATTGGGTTTTCAATCCCTTGCACATGCGCAGACCCAGGTTCAATTATTTGAACAAGCGCATAACTTGGCCTATGAACATTGGGCACATACAGACCAACTCAGTTCGCGTTTACAAGGTATTTTGAAAAATGGCCAAGCTGTAACGCATCTGCAATACGACGCAGCGCTGCAACACATCGCTTTGTGCCGCAGTCAGTTAGAGGGGATTTTTCAAGAAGTAGATGTGTTACTTACACCGAGCGCCCAAGGCGAGGCTCCGCAAGGATTGGACAACACGGGAGACCCAATTTTTTGCCGTATCTGGACTGCACTGCATGTGCCAGCAATTCATATCCCCGTCGCAAAAGGCCAATCTGGTTTGCCGGTAGGTTTGCAAGTCGTGGCCAATGTCGGTCAAGACGCCTTACTAACGTCAGCCGCACATGTCATGCACCGAACTGTGGGGGATTAGGTAAGGCATCGAGTTTCTTTTGTGTGTCTTTGACTTCAAGATCAATCAGCCTACGCATTTCGTTAAATGCTTCATGGCGGGAGGCAAAGTTATGCAAAATCAGATACTCACCCGAGGGGTATTCACTTAGTTCAGCATACGACGCAATTTCATAGCGCTTGTGTCTCTCGATGATGTACCACGTGTTTTCAAAATTCATAACACCCCCTGCTTCCAGATGGACCTTACTCGTTAGGTAAAAGATTAAATGCTTTGAAAGCTTTTGCGAGATCTTCGCGTGATTTGTCAGACAGACCGCTTTGTGGAGGCCGAACGATATCCCAATTGTTTTGTCGATAGTGCACAGATATCAAAAATTTAATGGAAGCGATGAGAGGCTGGTTACCTATCACAGCCATTAAGCTGATTACGCGTTCGTCAGGGCTTTTCACCTTCATGCCAGCAAATTTAGTTTTTTGTTCGGCCATTCCTTTGCCAAGAATTCCACCCACCACACCAGGAATGAGATTGGCTAATGCGGACACCGCTATCGGAGGGCGAAGCATTAGCAAATTAGTTTCATGGCAGTTTGTAACCAAAGCCTTGCCACCAAAGGACTCTAAAAACCCCACGCAACGGGATGCACGCGGATCTTGATCTACCACACCGCTAATATGCTGCGGATGGCTTCTCAATAGTTCAGAAACGACGAAAGACGACAAGTCTGAAGCGCTGCTACCCCCCAACTGGTGTATAAAAATCTGCCAGTTGGGAAGCCCCACCTGGTTAATTAGGTGGGTGTAGAAGGCAATCTTGGCGGTATCGGTTACCGCGTCGTAGAAGGTAGGTGAAGAGACTAAAAATTGCCGAACACCCAGACTATGGGCGCGTGATATCAGAGCGCTTGCTTCATGAAGAACGCTGGTATTGACGCCTAAAAGAAAGTCTTCAAGGGCAAACCCAGACTGGGCTAAGACTGCTAAGACAGATAGCTTTTCTTCGGTCGAAAAAGAAGCGCCCTCGCCGGCGTATCCAAAAAGCACAAATTTTTGAATTCCCTTAGAAGCCAAGTTTCTGACATGCGCAGTGAACTTGGTTGTGTCGACCGAGAGATCATCCTTTAATGGCAAAACTAAATCTGGCCAGACCTGAATATCTTGCTGCAACGAGGCAATGACGGGCATGAATTGATCGTGAAGGGTTGGAAGCGAAGGGGATGCGTAATTTTATTAATCTGAAGCACCCGCGCACAAGGGTTAACGCGCAAGCAGGCCTGTTTAAACACCATTCTTTATCCTAAAAGAATAGTTTTGGTGATCAAGGGTAGAGGCCGCGCAAAGCGCGTGCTTGCAAAATGCGGGTGCAAGCCACGATAAATGCAGCCGTGCGGAGTGAGACCTGCTTCTCTTTAGCTACTTGCCAAATTGCTTCAAATGCGGTGAGCATGGTTTGTGTAAGGCGTGCATTTATTTCTTGCTCATCCCAGAAAAAACTTGAGAAATCTTGCACCCATTCGAAATAACTTACGGTGACTCCTCCAGCATTTGCAATGACATCCGGAACCACCAAGATATGTCGGTCGGCAAGGATATCGTCTGCTTGCGGTGTGGTGGGGCCATTTGCCCCCTCAACCACCAAACTTGCCTGAATGCGCCCTGCATTTTGTGAGGTAATTTGCCCCTCCAAGGCGGCAGGCACCAAGATGTCGCAGGGAACATCCCAAAACAAGTCGTTCTCCAGAGAGTTCCCGCCCGCAAACCCTGAAACGCCGCCATGCACCGATACATGCGAGCCGAGCAAGCATGGATTTATGCCAGAGGGGTTGAAGATAGTTCCGGTGTGATCTTGCACAGCAACTACCCGCGCTTGCGCATTTGCAAACAATTGAGCAGCGACGCTTCCTACATTGCCAAAACCTTGAATCGCCACCTGCGATTTTGTAATGTCTAGGCCCAATTTTCGAGCGGCCTCGCAAGCAACCGTGAACACGCCCCGGCCAGTAGCCTCGCGCCTTCCTAATGAACCGCCCAACGCAATTGGCTTACCCGTGACGACTCCGGTCGACGTCGTGCCTTGGTTCATGGAGTAGGTGTCCATCATCCAGGCCATAACACGATCGCTGGTGTTGACATCGGGTGCGGGGATGTCTTTTTGTGGACCAATAACCAGACCAATTTCGCTGGTGTATCGCCGCGTGACGCGCTCAAGCTCCCCCTCCGAGAGAAGGCGCGGATCGACCCGCACGCCCCCCTTGGCGCCACCAAAGGGGAGATTGAGGGCCGCATTCTTAATCGACATCCAAGCCGATAAAGCCATGACCTCTGAAAGGGTTACGTTTTGGTGAAATCGAACACCCCCTTTTCCTGGGCCACGTGAGGTGTTGTGTTGAACCCGAAAGCCTTCAAAATGCGCAATTTGCCCGTTGTCTAAATGGATAGGAACATCAACCGTCAGAATTCTTTTTGGACGACGCAAGGTATCGACCCAACGATTCAAATCACCCAGGAAAGGTTCGACTCGCTCAATTTGCTGAAGAAACATATGCCAAGGGCAGTCGTCAGCAAGCGCAACAAATGACAACGGGGTGTATGAGATTGGCAAAACAGCTTCCTAAAAAGTGTAATTTTGTTTTGGATAGAAACGAAAAAGTGAAGGTGGTACTTTGTAATTTTGTTACTTGTACTTACAACTGCGCGGCGAACGCTGCGACGCATAAAAGAAAAAGTAAAACGACCGTTAATTTAAAGCAGTCCAGAGTGCGCATTTGTCATTCGATTAAAATTAACAAGTTTTCAAGGAGCGTTGCAGCTTTGCCAACCTACGCAAAGTCAGGCTTGGAAATATTTTTTTGCAACGACGCTCACCTGATTGATCTGCCCAGGTGAGAGAACCCCCCATGTATCCAATGTCCGTGCCGCCGATGAAACTCTCAGGCTTAGAGCCTGTTTTGATTGGTGCAACCCAAGCTGATGCCGAGGGCAATATTCCACGTGCATCGTTTGTCAATGTGGGCGAGCGCACCAACGTCACGGGTTCCAAAGCATTTGCGCGCATGATTTTGAATGGCGACTACGAGCAAGCGCTTGCAGTAGCGCGTCAACAAGTAGAAAACGGCGCGCAAATCATCGACGTCAATATGGACGAGGCCATGCTCGATAGCGAGGCGGCCATGGTGCGGTTTTTAAACCTGATGGCGGGCGAGCCCGACATTGCGCGGGTGCCAGTGATGGTGGATTCGAGCAAATGGTCGGTGATCGAAGCGGGCTTGCGTTGCATCCAAGGCAAGGGCATTGTGAACTCGATCAGCATGAAAGAAGGCGTGGAAGAGTTCAAACGGCAAGCCACTTTGGTTAAGCGCTACGGTGCTGCAGCCGTAGTGATGGCGTTTGATGAAAAAGGCCAAGCGGACACCTTTGCCCGCAAGATAGAAATTTGTGAACGCGCCTACCGCATCTTGGTCGATGAGGTGGACTTTCCACCAGAAGACATCGTTTTCGATCCCAATATTTTTGCGATTGCCACAGGCATTGAAGAACACAACAACTACGCAGTGGACTTTATTGAAGCTACGCGCTGGATCAAACAAAACTTGCCTGGTGCGAAAGTTAGTGGTGGCGTGTCGAATGTGAGTTTTTCATTTCGCGGCAACGACCCAGTGCGTGAAGCGATACACACGGTATTTTTGTACCACGCGATTGCGGCGGGCATGGACATGGGCATCGTCAACGCCGGTATGGTCGGTGTGTATGACGATTTAGAGCCCGTATTGCGTGAGCGTGTGGAAGACGTGGTGCTCAATAGAACACCGAAATACCAAGAAGGCGAAGAGCATCTCACCCCTGGTGAGCGATTGATTGAAGTTGCCGAAAGCGCCAAAGGCGCGGCCAAAGACGATAGCCAAAAACTGGCTTGGCGTGGTACACCTGAGGTGCCCGTTACTGTGGCGCAACGCTTGAGCCATGCCTTGGTACACGGCATTACCGAATTCATTACCGACGACACCGAAGAGGCCTACCAAGAAATTTTGAAAGATGGCGGGCGACCTTTGCACGTGATCGAAGGCCCGTTGATGGACGGCATGAATGTGGTGGGCGATTTATTTGGCCAAGGCAAGATGTTTTTGCCGCAAGTGGTGAAGTCCGCGCGCGTGATGAAACAGGCTGTTGCACACCTCGTGCCCTACATCGAAGAAGAAAAACGCTTGCAAGCGCAAGCGGGTGAAGATGTGAAAGCCAAAGGCAAGATCGTGATCGCCACAGTAAAAGGCGATGTGCACGATATTGGCAAAAACATCGTCACTGTCGTCTTGCAGTGCAACAACTTTGATGTGGTCAATATGGGCGTGATGGTGCCCTGCCACGAAATTTTGGCTAAAGCTAAAGAAGAATCCGCGGACATGATTGGCCTCTCAGGCCTCATCACCCCCTCGCTGGAAGAAATGCAATATGTCGCGGGCGAAATGCAAAAAGACGAATTCTTCCGCAGTAAAAAAATGCCGCTGATGATTGGTGGCGCAACGACTAGCCGCGTGCACACTGCTGTCAAGATTGCACCGCACTACGAAGGCCCGGTGGTTTATGTGCCTGATGCATCGCGCAGCGTGAGCGTGGCGCAAGGCTTGTTGTCAGAACAAGCGTCGAAATATATTGCCGAATTAAATGCTGATTACG
Source organism: Burkholderiales bacterium (assembly GCA_018969975.1). Lineage (GTDB taxonomy): Bacteria > Pseudomonadota > Gammaproteobacteria > Burkholderiales > Burkholderiaceae_C > Limnohabitans. Next base: position 4,162 of record JAGWXI010000038.1, on the reverse strand, counting down.
CCAAGGTGCGTGAACAACATGCCAATAAAAAACAAACCCCCTTGGTTAGGTTGCACGAAGCGCGTGCAAATGCTGCAGTCATTGAGTGGGACACATACAAACCCACTAAACCTAAATTCATCGGTAAGCGGGTATTTAAAAACTTTGACTTGGCAGAGTTAGAGCCCTTTATTGATTGGGCGCCGTTTTTCCAGACCTGGGATTTGGCCGGGCCTTTCCCCGCTATCTTGGAAGACGATGTCGTCGGCAACGAAGCGAAAAAAGTATTCGCCGACGGCCAAGCGATGCTCAAAAAAATCTTTGAAGGTCGTTGGCTAACGGCCAATGCAGTGGTGGGTTTGTACCCCGCGCAACGCGTGGGCGACGACATCGTCTTGTACGCAGATGAAGCACGCCAACAACAAGTGATGACTTGGTATGGCTTGCGCCAGCAAACCGTGAAACCTAACAACAACCCCAACCGTTGTTTGTCAGACTTTGTGGCCGACCAGACGCAAGCGGCTGACTACGTCGGTTTGTTTGCGGTGACCACAGGCATTGGCAGCGAGAAGCAAGAAAAGCGTTTCATAGATGCGCACGACGACTACTCATCCATTTTGTTCAAAGCTTTAGCAGACCGCTTAGCAGAAGCCTTTGCCGAATGCATGCACCAGCGTGTGCGCAAAGACTTGTGGGGCTATGCAGCGGATGAATCATTCAGCAACACAGAGTTGATTGCAGAAAAATACCAAGGCATTCGCCCTGCCCCTGGCTACCCTGCGTGCCCAGACCATAGCGCCAAGCGCGCCATGTTTGATGTTTTGCAGTGTGGCGATATTGGTATGGGTTTGACAGAAAGCTTGGCGATGACACCAGCGGCCAGTGTGAGTGGGTTTTATTTGGCGCATCCGCAAGCGCGTTACTTCAACGTGGGACGTATTGGAGAAGACCAAGTGCAAGATTTGGCGTTGCGACAAGGCGTAGAAGTGAAAGATTTGCAGAGGCTGTTGGCGCCGAATCTTTAAAAATAGAAGCGCATATTGCTAGCAAGCTGCGCTTCTATCAAAACAAATCTAGGTGTGAAATGGCAATGCACACATCAAAGATGAGGCTAGCCTAAGCAGGCTTTTTGGTACTCAAACACTCCTTCATAAAGTCTTTACGCTCTTGGCCTTTTTTGCCTTCCGCGTTTTTGTTACAAGTTGCCATGCGATTGGGTTTTTTGGGTTTTTCTTCCTCTGCGGTGGCGTTGCTAAGTGCAAAGACTAAACCCAGACCAAGCAAACAGTTAAACACCTTCATTCAGACTCCTTCACTTTTAAAATTAAAGACATTGGTTTTGATTTGTGGTTGCTTTGGCATCGAACAAGTCGATGCCAAAGCAACCAAAGGTATTTTTGTAAAACCTAAGAGGATGGAGCGTTTGTATTGCTTACAAACTTTGAAAGTTTTGTACAGGGCGGTATTGCATAGCCTCAGCAATATGGTTGGGCTCTACAACATTGTTTTGGGCAAGATCAGCGATAGTGCGTGCAACGCGTAATACACGGTGCGTGCTGCGCCCAGACCATTGAAGCTGGCTTGCGCTTTTGTTTAAAAATTCAATGGCTGGTGCGGTTGCATTGATCAATTTTTCCATATGCGAAATAGGTACACGATGGTTAGGAACTCCCTGCCGAGCAAGGGCTAGGTTATGTGCCGCTACACACCTACAGCGAATGCTGGCAGTTGGCTCACCCGCTGGCGCCAATAGCAACTCCTGCGGACAAAGTGTTGCCACCTCTACTTGCAAGTCAATCCGGTCTAATAACGGCCCACTTAATTTGCCTTGGTAGCGTGCAATTTGATCGGGAGTGCATCGACACGCTTTCAAGGGGGATCCTAAGAAACCACATGGGCAGGGATTCATTGCAGCGATCAATTGAAATTGCGCTGGAAACTCTGCCTGCGCGGTAGCGCGTGACAAAGTAATACGGCCGTTCTCTAAGGGTTCGCGTAAGGCTTCCAGAGCACGGCGAGAAAACTCGGGTAGCTCATCTAAAAAAAGCACACCTTGGTGGGCCAGAGAAATCTCACCAGGCCGTGGTGGTGAACCTCCACCCACTAGCGCTATAGAGGAAGCTGTGTGGTGCGGACTGCGGGTGGGACGCTGCATCCATTTTGAAATGTCAAACCCTCCCCCCAAGCTAGCTATCGCTGCTGCCTCAAGCGCTTCATCTATGGACATGTTGGGCCGCAGCGCCGAAAACCGTTGGGCCAACATCGATTTGCCAGTTCCTGGGGGGCCAACTAACAAGAGGGAATGGCCACCAGCAGCAGCAATTTCAAGCGCGCGTTTAGGACCAGCTTGACCTTTGATGTCTGAGAGGTCCAATGTTGCGACCTGGCTTACTCCGAGTAGTTCGAACTTGGGAGGGTGAACGCGTTGCCATCCAAAGGTATTTTCAATATGCGATTGGTCGGTCGATGCGCTATTGAAGGAGCGCTGCGACTGCGCAAGTGCATGCGCACAAATTTGCACGCCAGGTTTTGCAAAACGAACTGCAACATCTTGAATGTGGTCGGCGCTAAAAACCTCTGTGGTCGGAACCAGAGCCGCCTCCTGTGCGCTAGCAGGCGGGAGTACCAGCCGGGCCCGGACTTTAACGGTATGCATAGCTAAAGCCATTGCCAAAGCCCCGCGAACCGGCCGTAATTGGCCAGACAAAGACAATTCACCCGCAAACTCAAACTCTTCCAGCGCAACTTGGTCTAAAAGGCCTTGCGCAGATAAGATGCCAAGGGCAATGGGCAAATCGAACCGGCCTGAGTCTTTAGGCAAATCAGCAGGAGCCAAATTAACGGTGATACGTTTGTTGTTGGGAAATGAAAGGCCTGCATTTTGAAGTGCGCAACGCACACGCTCACGAGCCTCTTTAACTTCTGTATCCGCCAACCCAACCAAAGTAAAACTAGGCAAGCCATTTGCCAAATGCACCTCAACCGTGACCGACGGCGCACGCATGCCCAAGAGAGCACGGCTATGTATCAAAGCTAAAGACAAAACAAGACCTTTAAAAAAAGAGCCCCAAAACAGGGACTGTGAACGCACAACCGCACCCAATTTGTGCGCCAAAATAGCGGGGTCACGAGACTACCTTGTTTAGCAGGTGTGGTGTTGATAAAAAAGTTAACGTTTAAGTAAGCTTTGCTATTGGCTCGTTATTTGCTAAATAGGTATAAAACTTAATCAACCTTATGGGAGAAAAAAATGAAATTGAAGTCCAAGATCGTGTTATCTGCTATGGCCGTTACTTCAGCAGTATTTGCGCAGACAGCGCCAGCCGCACCTGAAACAACCATTGCATACAACATAGGCGTTGTAAGTGAATACCGTTACCGAGGTTTGGATCAAACAAAAGGATTGCCTGCTATTCAAGGCGGCTTTGACTACAGCAATGCAAACGGAGCTTATCTGGGACTTTGGGCTTCCCAGATTAGATGGATTAAAGATGCTTCGACCACCAATACAAGTGTTTCAGGTAACACGGAAGCCGATATTTATGGCGGATACAAATTTGAAAAATCAGGTGTTACCTATGACATAGGACTATTAACTTATGTATATGCTGGCAACACCTTAAAGAACATTGGAAATAACTCTAGCGACACTGACTTAGTTAACGCAAACACTACTGAGCTTTACGGTGCAGCAACTCTAGGCGCTTACACACTTAAATACTCTAACGCGACCACCGATTTATTTGGCTATAAAAACTCAAAAGGCAGTACTTACCTTGATTTAACTGCAAACTTCGATTTGGGTTCTGGACTTACTTTGACTCCACATATTGGACGGCAAGCGGTGAAAGGTACAACTAGTAGTTATTACCCTGGAGGTTTGAGCTACTCTGATTATTCCCTTACGCTCGCGAAAGATATGGGGAACGGTATCACTGCAACAATTTCTTCAGTATCTACCAACGCTAAGAAAAACGGAAACTTCTTAAGCAACAGTACTCTTTATAACGTTGCTAAAGAAACTGTAGTTGTAGGCGTCAAATACACCTTTTAATTTAGCTAAGAGTCTTCTCTAGGAGCCAACCATGAAACTTATCACTGCAGTTATCAAACCTTTCAAGTTAGACGAAGTGCGTGAGGCGCTCTCCCAAATTGGAGTGCAGGGCATCACCGTGACGGAGGT
>JAGWXI010000125.1 GCA_018969975.1 Burkholderiales bacterium | reverse complement strand
CGGTGCGCTCGGAGAAGGTGCGGCGATCTCGATTGCGATGGTGCCGTTCTTGCTCGCAGCCATCATGTTTAGCTACTTCGGCCTCCAAAGACGCGCATGGCAACAAGGAGGTGATGACAAATGAGTCAAGACCAAAGTGATACCGTGGGCATGTCCTATTTGGACAGCCGTTCACGCCAATTCTTCACCACTTACTTGCCGCTCTTGGCATTCTTGTTCGTACTGCTGTTTCCTTTTTATTGGATGGGCGTCACCACATTCAAGCCCGACAACGAATTGCTGTCGCGCGATGGAAATCCTTTTTGGATCATTTCACCAACATTGGCCCATATCGAAAAATTACTTTTCAAAACAGAGTACCCACAGTGGATGTGGAACACCGTTTTGGTCTCGGTCACTGCCACTTTCTTTTCTCTACTCGCCTCCGTATTCGCCGCCTATGCGATTGAACGCTTACGGTTTTCGGGCGCAAAAAATGTAGGCCTCGGCATTTTCTTGGCGTACTTGGTGCCACCCTCTATTTTGTTTATTCCTCTAGCCTCTGTTGTGTTTCAAATGGGATTGTTTGACACCCGATTGGCGCTCATCCTCACCTACCCTACCTTCTTGATTCCGTTTTGCACCTGGTTGCTGATGGGCTACTTCCGCTCCATTCCTATGGAGTTAGAAGAATGCGCTTTGATTGATGGCGCCAACCGTTGGGAAATCTTGGTCAAGATCATCTTGCCTCTGGCTGTGCCTGGTTTGATATCTGCAGGCATCTTTGCATTCACATTGTCTTGGAATGAATTTATTTACGCCCTCACCTTTGTGTCATCGAGTGAAATGAAAACTTTGCCGGTCGGTGTGGTCACTGAATTGGTCGAAGGTGATGTCTACCACTGGGGCGCACTGATGGCTGGCGCCCTCTTCGGTTCATTGCCTGTGGCTCTGATCTACTCGTTCTTTGTGGAGTACTACGTCTCCGGTATGACCGGATCGGTCAAAGAATAATCAGGTTTTTTTCAGCCAGCGCACCAAGTGTTCGGCAGCGTCTGCATCGCCTAAGCCTGATTGAGCGGACGCTTCAAAGTTCGCCATCGCAAGTTCTGTCAGCGGCAGTTTTCTATCCAAGGTTTGCGCGTGTGTGCGCATCGCATTCAAATCTTTAATCACCGTGTTGAGGGTGACATTGACCGTATCGGACTTGCCATCGATCAAAGATTGGGCAATGAAGGCACCACGGTTTTTCAACAAGTTCGGGCCGCCTGAGGTCTCTGAAAAAATGTCCACCACGCGCTTGGGGTCTAGTCCCAAAGGTTGAATGAGCGACAGAGCTTCAGCAAAGGTGTGCCAATACACCAGCAATGGCAAGTTAATAGCCAACTTCATCATGGAGCCCGCACCATGGTTACCCACATGCTCGACTCGCTTGCACATTTGCTCAAGAAGGGGCTTGGCTATGACTAAGTCTTCTGCACTGCCCCCAACGAAGCCAATCAACTTACCTTCTTTTGCAGGACCGATGCTTCCGCCGACCGGGCACTCTAAATATTTCACGCCTACTTTTGCAGCCTTCTCTGCCATTACCGATTGTTTGTCAGGCGAGATCGTACTCATCTCTAGGATGAGTTTGCCCGGGGCAGGCGCAGATAAGAGTCCATTAGCAGACAAATAGACATCATCAAGCGCTTTTTCATTGGTTAATAAACAAATCACTATGTCTGCTTGTTGAATCAGGTCTCGGGCAGTGGGGCACCAAGTTGCTCCTAAATCAATAGCAGCTTGGGCCTTTGACTCTGTTCTATTCCAAACAAATAAATCATGTCCTACAGACTTCAAACGTGCCGCAACGGCGGTACCCATTTTTCCCGCACCAGCAATGCCAATTTTCATATTTATTACTCCAGTTTCATATCACGAATCACGGCACGGAACTGGTCCATTTGCCGTTTCAAAATTGCGTCTTGTTCTGCGGGTGTCGAACCAACACCCTCAGCGCCTAAATCAGCAAGGCGTTTGGCCACATCGGGGTGTCGAACCGCTGCAATGATCTCGCGGTTCAAGCGGTCGATGATGTCTTTAGGCGTTTTCGCAGGGGCGAACACACCGTTCCAACCTTCCAACTCCAAGCCAGGAAAGCCTAGCTCTTTGACGGTGGGCACATCGGGTAAACCTGCGATACGTTTGGTAGCGGTTGTAGCTAATGCGCGCAAAGTACCCGCTTTGATTTCAGCCAAAGAGGAAGAAAGTTGATCACCACCGACTTGAATGCGCCCCGCGAGCAATTCCTGCTTCAAAGGAGCAGCGCCTTTGTAGGGCACATGCTCCATTTCAATTTTGGCGTCACGTTTGTAAGACTCACCCAAAACGTGCATAGCCGATCCAGGCCCCGTGGAGCCGTAGTTGTATTGCAAACTTTTATTGGTTCTGAGCAGATTGGCTAATTCGCGAAGGTCTTTGGCGGGTACGCTGGGGTTAGCAGTCCAGACAAAGGGGACGAAGACCGCGATAGACACGCCGGCAAAATCTGTGTCCACATTGAAAGGCGAACGGTTGTTCAAGGTCTGCGCTACGGAAGACAAAGGAAACGTGAGGTTATGCATCAAGATGGTGTAACCATCAGGCGCGGCTTTGGCAACTAAGTCAGCGCCTATTGCACCACCGGCTCCACCGCGGTTGTCCACCAACACGGGTTGTCCCATAGATTCGCCCATGCGCTGAGCCACGATACGCGCGACGATGTCGGTAGTTCCTCCTGCTGGAAAAGGCACGATCATTTTGATGGGTTTCGATGGAAACGCCTGAGCAAAAACCACGCTGGGTAAGTACGCCACACAAAGCGTTCCAACCAGCGTGACAAAAAAACGATGCAAAGTTTGTCTTTTGAAATGCATACACATCTCCTAGTAAATGAGGGCAATCAATTTAATTTCTAAATTTCACTTGTCGCAAAGAAACATGGCCGATTTTGGTCCCTTAAGCGACAAAAAATAGACGGGGTTTGCCATAGAAGGGGTAATCCCCACTGACAAATAAGCATGCAAATGCCATGATCACGCGCACTTTGTTAAGGAGACATTTACTATGACACGTCGCGTTTTTTCTAAGTCTTTACTAGCCCTCTCATTGGGCTTAACCCTTGTTGGATCTGCTGTTGCCCAGAGCTACCCATCACGTCCCATCACCATGGTGGTTCCATGGGGTGCTGGTGGCGGAACAGACGCCACCGCGCGTATCGTGGCTGCCTTGATGGAGAAAGAAATGGGGCAACCCGTCAACGTCGTTAACCGCACAGGCGGAAATGGCGTGGTGGGACACTCCGCTATCGCCACAGCGCCAGCCGATGGTTACACGATCGGCATGATCACTGTAGAAATTTCGATGATGCACTGGGCTGGCTTGACAGAACTCAATCCCAAAGACTACACACCGCTGTCTTTGATGAACATTGACCCTGCCGCTGTCACCGTGCGTGCAGACTCGCCTTATAAAACTGTCAACGACTTGTTAAACGCAGCCAAAGCCAACCCAGGCAAGTTCAAAGCCTCTGGTACTGGCCAAGGCGGTATTTGGCATTTAGCGCTTGCTGGCATGTTGAAAGACCAAAAAATGGATCTCAGTGCTACGCCTTGGGTGCCATCTAACGGAGCTGCGCCTGCTATGAATGACTTAGCGGCCGGTGGCATTGAATTTGTCACTTGCTCATTGCCTGAGTCCCGCGCCTTGATTGATGCTGGTAAAGCTCGACCACTCGCTGTGATGGCCTCGCAACCATCTGGTTTGTATCCCAATGTGCCAACTCTGAAAGCTGCAACTGGAAGTAACTGGACCATTGGTGCTTGGCGTGGTATCGCAGGCCCCAAAGGTTTGCCAGCCGATGTGCAAGCCAAATTAGGCACTGTGCTCAAGAAAATCTATGACAGCCAAGACTACCAAGGCTTTATGCAACAGCGCGG
>JAGWXI010000124.1 GCA_018969975.1 Burkholderiales bacterium | reverse complement strand
GCCAATAAGCGCCAGCCACCTTCATCAGTTTGAAATGCTTGAGCTTGCCGGTGCTCGGCACGTGGGGGCCACGGCAGAGGTCTTCAAAGTTGCCTTCGCGGTAGAGACTGACGTCTTCATTGGCGGGAATGCTGGCAATGATTTCAGCCTTGTAGTGCTCGCCCATGTTTTTAAAGTAGGCAACCGCGTCGTCACGCGGCAAAACACGTCGCAGCACAGGCTCGTCTTTGTTGGCAAGTTCGCTCATGCGCTTTTCGATGGCGATCAGGTCTTCAGGCGTGAAACTGCGGCTGAAAGAGAAGTCGTAATAAAAGCCGTTTTCGATCACCGGACCGATCGTGACTTGCGCTTCAGGGAAAAGTTCTTTGACGGCATAGGCCAGTAAATGGGCTGTGGAGTGGCGAATTACTTCAAGCCCATCGGCATCTTTGCCCGTAATGATGGCCAGCTGCGCATCGCGGTCGATCGTGGTGCTGGTGTCAACCACCTTACCGTTGACTTTGCCAGCCAAAGCAGCTTTTGCCAAACCTGCACCAATAGACATGGCTACCTCGGCCACCGTGACCGGGCCTGGAAATTCACGTTGCGAACCGTCTGGAAGTGTGATTTGAACCATGTGTCTGAATGAAAAAAGCGCGGCAGGGGCCGCGCTCGGTTGTGTTGGTAACGCCAAATAAGATTTTACTCACCAAGTTGCGCGGTTAAGAAAAGTGATTTTTCTAGTGCAGAAAATAAGTCTTGATAGGGTTTGGGGCTCTCAATTGGTTCTAGATTGAATTGAGCGTTAGCCCTTACTAACATTTGCGTAGACCCCTTGGCGCGAACTGACACAGTAATTCGGATGGGTAAACCTTGGTCATACTTTGTTGCGCTAACCGTACCCAATGTCACGTCGGCACGCTCAATCAGGAAAGACAGGTCTTGCAAAGTACTGATGACGCCTCTGAGTACACGGTCTTTGTCACTGGTTTCAAAGACCCTTGATTGGTAGGAACGTTTCTGTACCTGACTTTGATCACTGACATCAAGCATCCGGTCTTGCAAAGAAAAACTGCATCCACCAAGCGAAAAAATGAAGGCTGTAAGTGCTATTGTTTTTTTCATAATTTTTGCCCCTCTATAAACACCGACTTAGAAAGCTTTTCAAAGAACCCCGAGTAATACTCTTGGTCCTTGAGGGTTTCAGCGTAAGAATCACCGTCTGACTTACGCACAATTCTTTGAAACGTAACGCGCACTAAGTAACTTTTGGCTTCCGTGTTCTTTTGCTCCACGCCAGATGTTTGCTGTGGCTTGATAACCAAAGAAACCACGAACTTCTGTTCTTTATCAAAATTTGCATTGCCACCTAGCAAAGCAGCGACAAACAAGGATGAGACGATTTGCCTGGGATTGATGGCATCACGCTCTTTGCTTGCCGTAATCAAGCCCAGCTTTACCTCTGAGTTGTCAAGATTAAAGCCCATGTCTTGAAGAACGTTTGCCGCCGCACTCAGGAGAGTTGCCTCCTCGATATTCGAAAACTTTCTGGTCTCAATATTGCGCCGCGCCAATTGATCAGCACTCAGCAAAAACGCGTTCGGTGACAAAGTGGTGCAACCAGATAAAGAGGCTACAACAGCAATGATCGCTAATAGCTTTTTCATTTAAAATTTGGAGGTGTGATAGGAGAAATCTCTCACCGTCGCGTTTTGGTCAAACTTGATGACGATGGTGATGGTGCGCTGACTGGTTGAAGTTGCACCAGCCGTATTAGATACCCCAGGCGCTATTTGCCCGAGTACCCCACCGCCTAGCCCCAGAATCAAAGCGCTTATTCCGCCTGAACTGCTGGAGTAGACCTTATCAGTTGCCAGTTTGTCATAGACCCATGACTCGCGACGCTGGTCATCTGTTGAAACAATATTGGGCGACCCAAGCGCTTGTATGACATCTGCCGAACTCATACCAACACGAATTTCCCGCTGAACTTTGCCCACTGAAACTCGATCACCTTCTTCGCTTTGCACCTCAGACCGATGCTGTCCTGCAGTTTGACAGCCTGTGATCATCACAAAAGTTAGAGCCACCGCGATGACTGATAAATGCATAGAAACTCCCTTAAATTAATAAATAAAAACTAAATTATACATAAAAAGTAATGTTAATTAATTATTTAGCAAGAGGGAATTTCCGCTCTCCCAAAGGCTCATACGGCTTGGGTGCCTTGTGTAGCGAAGTAAAAGAGGAGAGAGGCGCTGACAGCGCCTCTCGGGGGACATGAGCGTAACAAGGCGCCCAAGTCGTGTGGGCCTTGCTACGCAATAGAAGTTAGTGGAACTGCTCTTCCTCAGTAGATCCAGACAACGCCTTGACAGACGAGGAACCACCTTGAATCACTGTAGTCACATCGTCAAAGTACCCAGCACCAACTTCTTGCTGGTGTGACACGAAGGTATAACCTTTTTCGCGCGCCGCAAATTCAGGCTCTTGCACCATGTTGACGTAGTGCTTCATGCCCTCGCCGTTGGCGTATTCGTGGGCAAATTGGAAGGTGTTGTACCAGTTGATGTGGATACCGGCCAAGGTGATGAACTGGTACTTGTAGCCCAGCGCTGACAACTCGTCTTGAAAACTTGCAATTTGTTTGTCATTCAAGTTTTTCTTCCAGTTGAAAGAAGGCGAACAGTTGTAAGACAGCAATTTGCCTGGGCTTGCGGCATGAACAGCTTGTGCAAACTCTCGCGCAAAACCGATGTCTGGCACACCAGTTTCGCACCATACCAAGTCGGCGTAAGGCGCATAGGCAACGCCACGACTGACCGCTTGCTCCAAACCATTTTTGACACGGTAGAAACCCTCTTGGGTGCGTTCACCAGTCAAGAATGGTTTGTCATTGGCGTCATGGTCGCTGGTTACTAAGTTAGCAGCCTCGGCGTCGGTTCGGGCCAACACAATAGTAGGCACTCCCATGACGTCTGCGGCGAAACGCGCAGCGATGAGTTTTTCGCAAGCCTCGTGCGTTGGTACTAGCACTTTCCCACCCATATGGCCGCATTTCTTCACCGCTGCCAATTGGTCTTCAAAGTGCACGCCCGCAGCGCCCGCAGAAATCATGTTTTTCATCAGTTCAAACGCATTGAGAACACCACCAAAGCCGGCCTCGGCATCTGCCACGATGGGCAAGAAAAAGTCAATGAATTCTTTGCTACCAGGCTCGATACCGCGGCCCCATTGGATTTCATCAGCGCGTTTGAAAGTGTTGTTGATGCGCCGCACCATGGTGGGCACCGAGTCATACGCATAAAGCGATTGGTCGGGGTACATAGTTTCAGAAGAGTTGCCATCAGCTGCAACTTGCCAACCAGATAGATAAACAGCTTCTAAACCTGCTTTCGCTTGCTGCATGGCTTGACCAGCAGAGACGGCGCCAAAAGAGTTCACATAGCCCTTTTTGGATTCTCCATTGATGAGACGCCAAAGTTTTTCAGCACCACGCTTGGCCAGTGAATGCTCGATCTGCACGCTTCCGCGCAAACGAACTACGTCCGCAGCGCTATAGCCGCGCTTGACGCCTTTCCAGCGCGGATTAGTGGCCCAGTCTTTCTCCAGGGCAGCGATTTGCTGGCTACGGCTTAGTTGTTCATTCAGGGATTGGGGCATTGTTTTCTCCTAAGGTTAAAAAAAGGGAGGCTTATGTCAGCTCTAACAAAGTTGAGCAGCATGGCAAGAAGTTTAAGTCTTATATAAGAGTCAAATATCATCTTATATCTTATATAAGAATTTTATTTTCTAGTTTAAAATCAACAACTTAAAAAATATTTTTTGAATTACGAAAGTTAAATTTTATATAGTGATATTTTTAAAGAGCCCAACGCCCGATGTATTTCATTATTTGAAAAATATTTATTGCATTATGAAAATTAAAGCAATCCAAACTGTTTCTTCCGCCGATTTCCTCAAAATCGCAC
>JAGWXI010000123.1 GCA_018969975.1 Burkholderiales bacterium | reverse complement strand
GATAAGTTCCTAGACAACACGCAAGGGCTTGGCAGCGGTAATCTCGAAGATAACCGACAAGGTATCGCCACCGATAAGTTCCTAGACAACACGCAAGGGCTTGGCAGCGGTAATCTCGAAGACAACCGACAAGGTATCGCCACCGATAAGTTCTTAGACAACACGCAAGGGCTTGGGAGCGGTAATCTCGAAGACAACCGACAAGGTATAGCTACCGACAAGTTCTTAGACAACACACAAGGGCTTGGGTCTGGTCATTTTCAAGACAACCGACAGGGTCTACCTACCGAACATTTAAATGACAACATTCAAGGTATTGCGCAAGATCCTCCCCAAAGCAACAATGCTGGTATTGCTAAGGAAAATATTGAAGACAATCTCAAGTACACCGCTGAAAAGGTCTCTATCAGCGATAACTTACAAGCTGTCAGCCAAAATCCAATCCTTACCCACTTCGAGGCCTTGCCGCCTACTGGTCAGCCCCTAAGAGATGCATCCATCTCTTCACAAGAGTCTGTTGCAAGCTCAACAAAAACTGCAGATGCTTCCATGCACCTACGCAGCAAGCGCCCCCCACCAGCAACGCGCTTGGCAAGTTCTACCAGCGAAGCAAATAGAGTTGCCTTAGTCCAACAGGAACAAGCTGAGGCTTTTCACCGTCGCCTCACTGTTATCAAACACAATGTCGATGAGCTCAACCATAAATTAGATGATTTTGAGAATAAGAGTTGAGTCTGGCCATGGAGCACATGGTTAGTTGGATTTTTTTACACCAATTTTTTAACACCATTTTCATAGTTGCCTGCTAGCACTGCAGGCTTTTTTTTGGAGCAAACTGTGAGTCATTTATTTTCTGAATTTACCCTGCCGTCCCCACGCGGACCTCTTACTTTGCGAAACCGAGTGGTTATTGCACCTATGTGCCAATATTCAGCCGTTGAGGGGCAAGCTACTGACTGGCACTTGATGCACTGGGGTAATTTGCTCAATAGTGGTGCGGCTATGTTTTTTATTGAAGCAACGGCAGTAACACCCAAAGCCCGTATCACGCCTACATGTTTAGGTTTGTGGGACAGCGCTACTGCCAATGCATTGCATGACAAACTAAGCCGAGCTCGTAACTTAGCGCCCAAGGTACCCGTATGTATCCAACTTGCGCATGCTGGCCGCAAAGGCTCCAGTGCAGCTCCTTGGAATGGGGGGCAATTGCTTGATGTGGCGCATGGAGGATGGCAGCCAGAAGCGCCTTCTGCCGTAGCGCATTTGGAACAAGAAACGCCGCCAGAAGAAATCACTGCGCAGGGTTTGATCGACATTGAGCAAGCTTTTGTCCAAGCTGCACAACGCGCAGATGCAATGGGTATTGAAGCTATCGAATTGCATGGAGCACATGGTTATTTGTTACACCAGTTCTTGTCTCCAATAGCGAACAAACGCACGGATGCGTATGGCGGAAATTTTGAAAACCGTACGCGTTTTCCGATGCAGGTTTTTAAAGCAGTGCGCGCAGCTTTTAATGGTGTTTTGGGTATACGTCTCTCCGCTACCGATTGGATAGATAACGGATGGACGCCAGAAGAAACAGTTGACTTTGCATTGCGTTTAAAGCAGGAAGGGGCAAATTTTGTGCATATCTCAACTGCAGGCGTTGCAGCACAACAAAAAATTCCGGTAGGGCCTGAGTTTCAAGTGCCTTTTGCCAAACTTATCAAAGAAAAAACTGGCCTACCAACGATTGCCGTAGGTTTGATTACTGACCCTCTAAAAGCTAACGACATCATTGCGCGCGGCGATGCAGACTTAGTTGGTCTAGCCCGTTCATTTCTATACAAACCGCGTTGGATGTGGGAGGCTGCTGCTGCCCTGCAAGCTACAGTTGAAGCCAGCCCACAATACTGGCGCAGTTTGCCTCGCGAAGCGCAAACTATTTTTGGCTCCGTGCGCATAGGCATGCGATAAAAATATTTGAAAGGAAAATATATGCGTTGCAATTTTTATAGTCAATTTTTCAGACAACTCGCTGTATGGGCTTCGTTGACAAGCTGCCTTGCAGTTCCGATCAACGCTTTTGCGCAAGCGGATAGCTACCCAAGTAAACCCATCGCCTTGATCGTTCCAAATCCGCCTGGCGGCCTGGTTGACACATCGGCTCGACTAGTTGGCGACTCTCTTGCAAAACTCATTGGTCAATCCGTTGTCATCGATAACAAGCCCGGTGGCAGTGGTAACTTGGCATATGCCAACGTAGCGCGCAGCGCTAAAGACGGCTACACCGTCTTGGTGTCGTATTCGGGCTACCACATTGCCAATCCCATCTTGATGGACAAACTGCCTTGGGACTTAAAAGACCTCACCCCAATTGGTTTGATCACAGTAGCGACCAATGTCGTTGCAGTGCATCCTTCTATTCCTGTCAATACGCTCAAAGAATTTATCGCATGGGCTAAACAAAACCCTGGCAAATTGAACTATGCGTCGCAAGGCAATGGCTCTGTGTCACACATCGGTACCGAAATTTTTAAACAGCAAACGGGGATCGAGATGACCCATGTGCCTTACAAAGGTTCTGGTCAAGCGATTCAAGATGTTTTGGCTGGACAAGTACAGGTGTTTATCACCACCCCTCCCTCGGTGATGGGTCATGTGTTGAGCGGCAAATTAAAAGCATTGGCTGTTACCGGTAAAACTCGCCATCCGCAACTTCCGCAAGTACCTACTGCAGCAGAGGCTGGACTGGGCGGGTTTGAGCTCGAGTCTTGGGTGGCTTTGTATGTTGCCAGTGGCACGCCTAAAGAAGTCGTGCAAAAGCTCAGCAACGATGTGAAGCGTGCGATGGAACAAGCAGACACCAAACAGCGTGCTGACGCTGCTGGCGTTGAGGTGCGCTACTTAACGCCAGACGCCACGACCAAACTGCTGGAACGCGACACAGCCAGTTGGGCCAAAGCTATCAAGGCTGCCAATATCAAATTTGATTGATATCTCTAGGCGCTAGTTTTGGGCTTCGAGCCCATCTTGCACCTGCGGATACAGCAAGCGCAACCGCAATTCACGCTTCATACGCGTGTTGACCAAGCGGCGCGATTCGCTCATAAAGCTCATTTGCATTTCGCCTAATTCAAGTTGGGCTTTTGAACGACTAATACGCGGGGGCTTGGGCAAACCATACACACCCGCGGCCATATCGAAATAGTCTCCCATCAACATTTGGCTATCGTCATTGATGTTGTATGCGCGTTGTGTTTTGCCGCGCCACAAGGCTAGCTGACAAGCGCGCGCTAAATCGTTGGCGTGGATATGGTTGGTGAACACATCGTCTTGCTTTTGCAAAACAGCTGTGCCACGCGTTAATCGGTCACGAGGTGTTCCACCTACTCGGTCATTGGCATAGATGCCAGGAATGCGCAACACACCCATGCGAATAGCGTTGCCGCGTAATCGCGCAAGATGGCGCAAGCGCTGCTCGGCATCTACCCTGCGCTGGGCTCTGCTGGTTTTAGGATGTGTTAATCGTGTCTCTGTGACCCACGCACCATCGCAGTCTCCGTAAACACCGCTGGTAGAACCATAGACCACACTGCTAGGCGCGGTTCGCAACATCAATGCACGGGCTAGCGCTAATGTGCGGGGATCATGATTACCTTGGAGTGGTGGCGGAGCCAAGTGGACGACTCGCGTGGCAAGACCTGCCAAACGCTTCAAGCTATTGGGTTGGTCTAAATTACCTACGAGAGGTGTGATGCCTGCATCGCGCAGTTCAGCAGTTCTCTGCTTTTGCGAAGTCAATGCAAAAGTTCGCATATGACGCTGCACACGCGCTAAACGCATGCCCACGTCGCCACATCCGATGATGAGCAGTCGTTCTCGTCTAAATCGTGCGGGCAATGCGCCCAAAGGGGTTTGATTGGAAGGCAAAATACGTCTTTGGTAAAAGTACAAGGATAACCAAAGATGCGTTTTCAGATTTCTGTGCAACCCAGCGGCCGTTCTTTTGAGGCTGGCTC
>JAGWXI010000037.1 GCA_018969975.1 Burkholderiales bacterium | reverse complement strand
GCACAAGTAAGAGTTGGACAGTCAGTTCGAATTGAAGTTCCTGCCCTACAAAATGAAAAATTAGTTGGAAAGCTCATCTACGTTGGGCAAACCGTCAATCCTGAAACTCGAACAGTGTTAGTTAGAACTGAACTCGACAATGCAAATGGCCGACTCAAACCCTCCATGCTTGCCTCTATGCTTATTGAATCTGCGCCGATTAAGCGCTTGGTTGTACCAATAACTGCTGTGGTTCGCGAACAGGATGCTGACTATATTTATATTGAAGAAAAACCAGGTATTTATCGGCTAAAACCTGTGCGGCTTTCCACTGAGCACAATGGACAACGTGTAGTTCTTGAGGGACTAAGCCAAGGAACACGCGTTGTCTCCGATGGTGCCTTTCACTTGAATAACCATCGAAATCTCAAAGATATGGAAAAAGGCAAATAAGCCATGTTGCAATTTCTAGTTCGCGCTGCTCTTAAGCAGCGTTTGATAGTTGTAGTTTTGGCTTGTATATTTCTTTTTTTTGGACTCAACGCTGCTACCAAATTATCAGTAGATGCATTTCCAGATGTCACCAACATTCAAGTACAAATCGCTACAGAGGCTCCAGGGCGCTCACCTGAAGAAGTAGAGCGTTTTGCTACTGTTCCCATAGAAGTTGCTATGACCGGTCTTCCGGGTTTGACAGAGTTACGCTCTTTGAACAAACCTGGCTTATCACTTATCACGCTGGTATTTAACGACAACACAAACGTCTACTTCGCCAGGCAACTTGTCATGGAACGCTTAATGGAAGTTTCTCATCGGCTTGCGCCCGATGTGACGCCAGTTCTAGGACCTGTATCTTCTGGTTTAGGTGAGGTCTACCAGTACACACTGGAACATGTAAACGATGGGGATAAAGAATTAAGCCAAGAAGAACTCACGCAAAGGCGTATTGTGCAAGACTGGGTGTTAAGACCCCTACTTCGCTCCATACCGGGAGTTGCTGAAATTAACTCACAAGGTGGATTTGTTAAACAGTACCACGTGTTAGTCAACCCTGAGCGCTTGAGGCATTACAAAATTAGTTTGTCAGAGGTATATAACGCCGTATCACGAAATAACGCTAATTCTGGTGGTGGCGTTCTACCGCAAGCAGCAGAGCAATATCTGATACGCGGTGTTGGCCTTGTCCAAGGTATCAACGATCTTGGTCAGATTGTTTTAAAAGAGATTAACGGTACACCCATTTTTATGCGTGACGTGGCTGAAATCACTCTAGGCCATGAAGTGCGTCAAGGTGCAGTCATCAAAAATGGAACCTCTGAGGCAGTTGGTGGCATCGTCATGATGATGACTGGCGGTAATGCCAAAGAAGTTGTCGGCAGAATAAAAAAACGTGTACACGAAATCAATCAACGAGGGATGCTTCCAAATGAACTCAAAGTTGTCCCTTACTATGACCGATCAGAGTTGGTAGATGCTGCGCTGTGGACTGTTACCAAAGTTCTTTTAGAAGGCGTAGTTTTAGTAGTCGTTGTGCTTTTCTTGTTTTTAGGGGACGTACGCTCTTCACTTATTGTGGTCGCCACTTTAGTATTGACTCCTCTACTGACTTTCATGGCGATGAATAAATTGGGTATCTCCGCAAATTTAATGTCTTTAGGCGGCCTGGCAATTGCGATCGGGTTGATGGTGGATGGATCTGTCGTCGTCGTTGAAAATGCCTACGCCCGCTTAGGTCGGTCTGCTGAATTAGGCGAAACTAAAGTTAGAGCAATTTTGAATGCAGTTGCCGAGGTTGCAACTCCTGTTATTTTCGGTGTGGGCATTATTATTTTGGTGTTTTTGCCTTTAATGACGCTACAAGGCATGGAAGGCAAGATGTTTGCGCCTTTGGCATACACGATTGCAATTGCCTTGGCTGTCTCGCTTTTGTTATCGATGACACTCTCACCTGTTCTTTCATCGTATTTGTTGGAACCCCCCAAAGGGGATGGTGACCACGACACGCGATTAATCAAAGTACTGAAATTGCGCTATCTCAAATTACTCGATTTAGCAATGGCATCCCCAATCAAAACGGTACAGATTTCTTTGGCTTCATTTGTGGTGACTTTGGTTGTTCTTCCATTTCTTGGAACTGCTTTTATTCCTGAAATGAAAGAAGGATCTATTGTTCCCGGTATCAACCGTGTTGCAAATATTTCTCTCAATGAATCTATCAAAATGGAAATGCAGGCTATGAAATTAGTCATGTCAGTTCCTGGAGTGAAGTCAGCAATTTCTGGTCTTGGCAGGGGTGAGTCACCAGCTGATCCACAAAGCCCCAATGAATCAACTCCCATAGTGAGCTTAAAACCTCGCAGCGAGTGGCCCTCCGGCTGGGATCAAAATGATATTACTGAAGCGATTCGAGAAAAACTAAAAGCCCTCCCCGGAGTACAAATTGTGATGGCGCAACCCATCTCAGATCGGGTCGATGAGATGGTTACCGGCGTTCGTTCTGACATAGCAGTGAAAGTCTTTGGTGATGATTTAGACAATTTAAAACGATTAGCCAATCAAATCGCCAAAGTTGCGCAAAATATTCAAGGCGCTCAAGATCTAAGAGTTGAACGCATCTCAGGACAACAATATTTACAAATCGATATTGACCGCCAAGCCATTGCCCGGCTTGGAATCAATGTATCGGATGTCAATGACTTAATAGAGACTGCAATTGGCGGAAAAATTGCATCCGATATTTTTGAAGGGGAGAAGCGCTATGCTGCTGTTGTTCGCTTGCCTGAGCGATTTCGCAACAACATGGAAGCTATCTCAAACATCATTTTGAGTTCTTCAAACGGTGCCCAGGCCCGCTTAGATGATGTGGCCAAGATACATGTTATTGATGGGCCTGCGCAAATTTCAAGGGAAATGTCCAAAAGACGCATTGTGGTCGGCATCAATGTCAAAGACAGAGATTTAGGTAGCTTTGTTAAAGAGCTACAAGCCCAAGTAGAAACAAAAATAGTTCTACCTGATGGTTACTATTTGGAATGGGGCGGGCAATTTCAAAACATGGAGCGTGCGCTGGGACATTTAAAGATCATTGTCCCTATTACTGTTGCAGCAATCTTCTTTTTATTATTTTTGCTCTTCAAATCTTTAAAGTTTGCGATGCTCATCATTACAGTACTTCCATTTGCATCCATTGGTGGAGTAATCGGATTATTTCTCTCAGGTGAATATCTCTCGGTCCCCGCTTCTGTGGGGTTTATTGCGCTGTGGGGAATTGCTGTCCTCAATGGCGTAGTTCTTGTCTCCTACATCCGCAACCTGCGTGAGAGCGGCATGCCAGTCCAAGATGCTGTCATCGAGGGGGCCCGCCAAAGATTTAGGCCAGTGATGATGACAGCGACAGTAGCTATGCTTGGTTTAATTCCGTTTTTGGTATCTGATGGCCCTGGCTCAGAAGTTCAACGTCCCTTAGCTATCGTTGTCATTGGGGGGCTCATCACCTGCACCTTGCTAACACTAGTAGTCGTTCCAGCCATCTACCACTGGTTTGATGAAGCACAACCTGAAGCATAAATGAAGGTGTTTATATGAAAGAAATAAAAGCCATTATTCGCCCAGCAAAACTACCATTACTCAGAGAAAAATTGCTCAGCTTGAGCGGGTTTCCCGGGATGACTATATGCAAAGTCGAAGGGTGTTCCGCACCAAGCTTGCATACGCCCACAAATGTAAAAGAAGAATTGACTGACTACACTCCAAAAATTCGGATTGAAATCGTTGCACCAGATGAGGTTTGCGACAGCATTGTTGATACCATTATTCAAAATGCACAGGTAGGCCAGATAGGTGATGGATTAGTTTGGGTCACAGACATTGGTCGCGCAGTTTTTCTCTATAAAACAGTTCGTGGTGGTTCAGAAAAATAATCGCTCTGATTTAAAAAGCTTGCACAAACAAGTAAACCACAATCGCATGCCCTACAACCCAAAATAAACTGCGCAGGTTTGCTTTGTCAAAAAGATAGCAGGCAATGTAGGCAATTCGAACCGCAACGTAGGTCCAACTTAATGTCTCCATCAAATACCCATCGGCACCACCCAAAGAGGCCAATACAACTCCGATGGCGAAAAATGGAAAAGCTTCTAAACAATTTTGCTGCGCAGCATTCGCCCTAGCACGAAAACCTTCCTGACGCGCTAACCATCCCCGCGGATTGTGGTTGTCATAGGTTTTATCGCCCCATTTCGAAATGGCCGCACAGACCAAGGGTAAAAGTCCTGCTATCAAGATAGCAATAACTACCGTGTCAAGTTGTGTTTCGAATCGCATATGAACTCCTAAAAAGATAGGTATCTTATGTGAGTTACCCCAAATAATCGCTCTTGCCAATTTCCACCCCGTTATGGCGCAATATGTTGTAAGCCGTAGTGATGTGAAAGTAAAAATTAGGGATGATCCAAGTCAGCACATATTGGTCGCCAACAAATTCAAATTTCCATTCACCAATGGAGAATTTAATTTCTTTCTTATCTGACCCATTTATTTGGTCAGGTTGGATACTGTCAATAAACGCGATTGTTTTGGCGATGCGCTCTTGCAATTCTGCAAAGGTCGATTCTTTATCGTCGAACTTAGGGGGCTCAATACCAGCCAATCGTGCCAATCCGTTCTTAACTTGGTCACATGCTATTTGAACTTGCTTGGTGAGCGCAAACATATTCGGGAACAAGCGCGCGTCTAAAAATACTTTGCCGTCGATCTTTTTAGCGGTGCCGTGCTCCTCTGCTTTTTTCAAAATAGCGGCTAAGTTGCCGAGCATTTTTTTGAATTGCGGGACGGAAGCGCTGTACATAGAAATTGCCATGGGTGTCTCCATTAATGTGACCGTATTTAAACCTAAAATTTAAGTGAAATATGAATTCGATGCCAAATTCAATGTTATCCAACCAAAATACTAAGACGTTAACGCACGTTATCTATTTGCACGGATTCCGCTCGTCGCCCCAATCTACGAAAGCAAGTCGACTGACTAGTTTGTTTAGTAGCACTTATCCTGACGTGCATTGGTGGTGCCCACAACTACCACCCTCACCCCTTCAAGCTTCAAAGCTCATCTTGGAAGAAACAGCTAACTGGCCCAAAGAGTCCATGGCCGTTATTGGTTCTTCTCTTGGCGGGTTTTATGCAACTTGGTTAGCGCACCGTTATGACTGCAAGGCTATTTTGATCAACCCTGCTATTGACCCTGCGCGCGATTTAGCCAAATATATTGGCGAGCACAGTACGTGGCATGATCCTAACGAACGCATGTACTTTGCGCCTGCCTATATTGAAGAGTTACGCCATCTCTATGTGGGCGAATTCAAACACCCACAAAAAGTATTTGCTTTGATTGCCAAAGGCGATGAAGTGTTGGATTGGCGTGAAATGACTGGGCGTTATCCGCAAGGCCCACAATTGGTTTTAGAGGAGTCTGACCACGGCGTGAGTGATTTTGAATTGCATATTCCTAGGCTTTTGCAATTCTTATTCGCCTCGATTTAAAAATGCCAACTCTGCGCTTTCAAATACGACAAGAAATAGTAAGCAGGCGTGGTTAAAGATCTTCCGTATTGCTGAGTAATGGTTATTCGTACTGGCTGCTATCAAAATTAAGTTGCTTAGCGTTTATCTAGTGGTTTAAGCGAACTGTAATGCTGCCAAGCTGGCGTATAAACCGGCTTTGGCTATGAGCTCTTTATGTGTACCCTGCTCCACCAGTTTTCCTTTGTCAAGCACCCAAATGCAGTCTGCGCGTTGCACAGTTGCCAACCGGTGCGCAATGACCAAGGTGGTCCTTCCTTGCATCGCTTTTTCTAACGCTGCTTGCACCATGCGCTCGCTGTGTGCGTCCAAGGCGCTAGTAGCTTCGTCTAGCAGCAATAAAGGGGGATTCTTCAAAATAGCACGGGCAATGGCAATGCGTTGGCGCTGCCCACCAGACAAACGCACGCCGCGGTCCCCTAAATAGGTGTCATAAGCTTGTGGCAAATCGGCGATAAATTCTTGAGCAAACGCGGCCTCAGCCGCTTCTTGTACTTCTTGGTCAGTTGCCTCTGGTTTACCGTAACGAATGTTCTCCATCACCGTGCCTGAGAACACCACGGCTTCTTGTGGCACCACGCCTATACGTTGGCGCAAATCGTTCAACGCCATTTGGTCAACAGCTACACCATCTAGCAAGACATCACCGTTTTGCGGCGCATGGAAACGCATGAGTAAAGAGAACAAGGTAGTTTTACCCGCACCACTAGGACCGACGATAGCCACCGTTTCACCGGCATGCACTTCACCACTCAACCCATTCAACGCCATCTGCGACGGACGCGATGGGTAATTGAAGTTGACATCACGCAACACCAAACTGGAGCCTTTTTCTGGCCAAGGCGCACGTTGTGGATGCGCAGGAGACTGCACATCAGATTGGCTGTGCAGCAATTCCATCAAACGCTCTGTGGCACCTGCGGCGCGCAAGATATCGCCATAGACCTCTCCTAACACCGCAAACGCACTGGCTAACAAAATCACATACACCACGGTTTGGCCTAACTCACCCGCAGTAGTAGTGCCATCCCGCACCGACAAAGTTCCCAAGTACAAGCCCCACAAGAGCGCAGCGCTGGAGGTCATGATGATAAAACCCACCAATACAGAACGGGCACGAATGCGGCGCAACGCTGTTCCTAATGCCTGCGCAGTGGAGGTAGTGAAACGTTCTGCTTCGCGTGTTTCTGCGGTGTAACTCTGTACCACGGGAATGGCATTGAGCACCTCAGATGCAATGGCACTTGAGTCTGCAACACGGTCTTGGCTGGCACGCGACAAGCGACGCACTCGGCGTCCTAGATAAACACTAGGAAACACTACTACAACCAACACACCGATCACTTGCAACATCAGTAAGGGGTTGGTCCATACCAACATGCCCATGGCACCAATACCCATGACCATATTGCGAAGCCCCATGGACAAAGATGAGCCAACCACGGTTTGGACCAAGGTGGTGTCACTGGTCAAGCGAGAAAGCACTTCACCCGATTGGGTGGTTTCAAAAAAGGTGGGGCTCTGTCTTAAAACATGCGAATAGACTTTGTTTTTCACGTCAGCCGTGATTTTTTCGCCCAACCAACTCACGGTGTAAAAACGCGCTGCTGAAAAAACCGCTAAGGCGGCAGCGACTAAGAAGAGCTCAAAGAATTTGCTTGCCAAGACGTCTGGGGTGGCTTGGTCGCCCAGTCCTTGGTCTATCAATGTGCGCAAAGCCCAAGGAAATGCCAATGTAGTGGCTGCCGCCAGGGTTAAAAATAACCCTGCAAAAGCCACTTGGATACGGTAGGGACGAATAAAGGGAAAAAGGCCAGAAAGCGATTTGGGTGAAGACTTCATACCTTTTGATTATCCCCACAATCAGAATGCACATAAGTCACCGAGTAAGAAACACGGTGTGCAAATTAGCAATTACCCTCGAAAGTGTCAATCTAACTTGACAACTCGAGCCGCATCAAAGACGATAACCCTAGTTTGAGATTTGGAATGCTTATGGCAAAAACCTTTCCCTTTGCAGCGATTGTTGGGCAAGACGAGATGGGCATGGCCCTTCAAATTGTTGCGGTGGACCCAACGGTCGGGGGCGTTTTGGTTCTCGGTGACAGAGGAACAGGCAAATCTACCGCTGTCAGAGCTCTGGCAGATTTACTCCCCCCCATCGATGTGGTGCAAGCATGCCCCTATGGTTGCTCACCCAAAGACGGCGTTGGCGCCTGTGATGTATGCGCTGAGTTAAAACAAAACGGCAAAGTCAAAACAGCCAAACGCCCTGTTCCCGTGGTTGATTTGCCATTGGGCGCCACCGAAGACCGCGTGGTGGGCGCGCTAGATTTAGAAAAAGCCTTGTCGCAAGGCATCAAGAAATTTGCACCTGGTTTGTTAGCCCAGGCCAACAGGGGCTTCTTATATATAGATGAAGTCAACTTACTGGAAGACCATTTGGTGGATTTGCTGATCGACGTAGCCGCCTCTGGCGAAAACCTGGTGGAACGCGAAGGCTTGAGCGTGCGCCATCCGGCCAAGTTTGTGTTGATTGGCAGCGGCAACCCAGAAGAAGGAGAGTTGCGTCCACAGTTGCTAGACCGTTTTGGTTTGAGTGTGGAAGTGCGAACCCCCCAAGACCTCGATGTGCGGGTGCAAGTGGTGAAACGCCGCGATGCGTTTGACCGCGACCCCGAAGGTTTTAAAGCGCAGTGGAGTGAGGCGAATACCAAACTGCGTCAACGTATTCTCAAAGCGCAAAAGATACTTCCCTCGTTAGAAGTTCCAGACGATTTATTGCACACATGTGCCAAGGTTTGCCATGCGTTGGGTACCGATGGACTGCGCGCCGAACTGACACTGATGCGCGCCACACGTGCATTCGCGGCTTTAAGTGGTGCTAAAAAAGTCAGCATCAACCATTTGCGCACGATTGCGCCATTGGCACTGCGACACCGTTTGCGCCGCAATCCCTTGGACGACACCGGCTCAGGTGAGCGCGTACAGCGCTGCTTGCAAGAGGTGCTCGGCTGATGCGTGAGGCGTGGGATCTTGCGCAACTGGCCTTGTTGCTGTTGCAGGTGGATCCACACGGTCTTGGTGGTGTGTGGTTGAAGTCGGGTTATAGCCCCGCGCGCCAAACCTGGCTGGCACAACTCCAAGCATTAGGGCTACCAGTGATGCGTATGCCCCACCACATTGACCAAGAACGCATGCTCGGTGGCATTGATTTAAGCGTCACACTGGCGCAAGGCCGCGTGGTCGAACAAATCGGTTTGTTGGCCCAAGCGCATGAAGGCGTGGTGGTGGTGCCCATGTCTGAAAAACTTTCGCCACAAACGCTAGCGATGTTGTTGCAGGCCCACGACCAAGGACAAGTACATGCTCTTGCCATAGGCGCCACACACGCCAGCCGTTTTGGTTTGGTGACTTTAGATGAATCGCATGATGACGAGCCAGGCGCTGCCAGCAAACTCAAAGAACGTTTGGCCGTGTGGATTGATTTGGATGCCGTCGATATCGCCAAGAGTCAGGAAAAAATTGAGGCGCTTTCAGCACACGAGTTAGCAGAGGTTCGCTCCTTGCTACTCAAAATTCAAGCTACAGAAGCGCAAATGCGCGCATTGTGCGAAGTGGCTTTTGCGTTGGGCATTGATAGCATGCGCGCGCCCTTGTTAGCCTTGCGTATGGCATGTGTGCATGCAGCCATCCATGATCGAGAATTTTTGGAAGAAGAAGATTTGCGTATGGCTGCACAAATGGTGCTGTCGCCGCGCGCCACGCGTATGCCTTCCAACCAAGAAGCAGAATCTGCACCTCCACCAGAGCCGCCTCCACCGCCTGATGCGACCAATACCGAACAAGATGCGACACAAGAGGACACACCTCCACCTCCTGCAACAGAGCCAGCGTCTTTAGAAGACACGATATTGGCCGCCGCTTTGGCCAGTCTGCCACCCAAGCTGTTAGACCAACTGCTGTTGGGCGCATCTAAATCCAAGCCGCAATCGAGTAGCGGCAATAGCGGACAAGCGCAAATGTCTCGCCAACGCGGCAGACCTTTGTCACCACGCCTGGGGCGTCCTACGTCAGGTGCGCGTCTGCATTTGTTAGCCACCTTGCGTGCAGCAGCACCCAAACAAAAACTGCGTACCAAACATGTAGGCCAAAAAATTGCCATTCGCACAGAAGATTTTTATATCCAGCGATTTGCGCACAAAGCTGCCTCTTGCATCATCGTGGCGATGGATGCATCGGGTTCTGCAGCTTTAGCCCGCTTGGCAGAAGCCAAGGGTGCGGTTGAAATTTTGTTGCAACAGTCTTATGCACGGCGCGACAGTGTGTGCGTGATTGCATTTCGCGGTGCACAAGCGCAAACCTTATTGCCTGCTACCCGTTCGCTGGTGCGGGCTAAAAAAGCGCTTGCTGGTCTGCCAGGTGGTGGCGGAACCCCCATTGCATTAGCTCTCAAACATGCGACAGAACAAGCGCAAGCGTTACAAAGACAAGGCATCACGCCACTCTTAGTCATGCTGAGCGACGGCAAAGCCAATGTCACGATAGACGGTGTAGGTGGTCGTACCCAAGCGCAAGCCGATGCGTTGCAATGGGCCAAGCAATGGGCTAACCATGGCTTCACCTCCCTATGGATTGATACGGCATTGCAACCCACAGGCCAAGCGCAAGAACTTGCCAATGTGATGCAAGCGCGCTATTTGCCCATGCCGTATGTGGCATCGCAACGCTTAGCAGATGCGATGCAGTTTGCACATCGCAATTGATTGCTTCACGCCATATGTTGGAATCTTTTTATCCGCCCATGCCATGGGACACTTTAAAAGCACAGTGGCCGTATGCACAACATAGCCAATTTATCCACACAGCAGATGTGCGCTGGCATGTACAAATATTTGGCCAAGGACCCCCACTGCTTTTGTTGCACGGCCTAGGTTCTTCAACCCATACATGGCGAGGCATGGCGCCTTTTTTGTCGAAGCATTACCGATTAATTGCAGTGGACACTCCTGGTCATGCTTTTAGCAGTATTCCTAGCAAAGCAAACGCTAGCTTTGCTGGCATAGCCAAATCGTTGCGCGAGTTGCTAGAAACTCTTCGTATATGGCCCACTGCCGTAGTGGGGCACTCGGCAGGCGCATGTTTGGCAGCGAAACTTTTACGCAACACGCCTAACTTACCTACACCAGCCTTGGTAGCCCTCAATCCGGCTTGGCTTCCCTTACCCGGGCTTGCCAATTGGATGTTTCCAGTATCGGCCAAATTAATTGCACTCAACCCCATGAGCGCCTGGTTGTTTGCCAAGCATATGAGCAAAGAGTTGGTGATTCAAAAAATCTTATCGAGCACCGGCTCTCATCTGCATGAAGACGATGTATTTTTTTACCGCATTTTGATGCAGTCACCTGCCCACCTCAAAGGCGTGTTGCAAATGATGTCGCATTGGGATTTGGGTCAACTGCCTGAACAACTCTCGCAATTGAAAGGCCGCGTTTTGATACAGGCGGGCACCCAAGATCTAACAATTCCTTTTAGCCATGCGGTCACCGCACACCAGAAAATTTCCCAATCACAATTACAAGCCTTGTCAGACTTAGGCCATCTCGCACATGAGGAAAACCCACAAGCGTGTGCGCAGCATATTTTGGATTGGTTAGCGGCTACACAAAGGGGCCATTGAGCTCGATGGTTGCTAAGTTTAAGAAGCCAGCGGTTGTCACCCACACCAAGTAAGGCAACAGCATCAAGCTAGACACTTTAGAAATACGCCACAACCCAATGATAAGCAACGCAATAGACGCCCATAAAAAGTACAGCTCCGTCAAAGCCCAATCAGGTCTGTGCAAATGGAAATAGAGCCAACTCCAAAAAATATTCAATCCTGCGTTGATCGCAAATAAGATTGCGATACGAATTTTTTGCGCACGTGTTTGGGCTAGTTGCCAAGCACCCCACCCACTCAAAGCGCAGAGGGTAAAGATGACCGACCAGATACTTCCAAAAGCAGCATCAGGCGGTTTCCATTCGGGCTGTTGGAGCGCCTGGTACCAAGGCCCCAGATCAGTCAGCGCGCCGCCTATCGCAGCAACCCCAAAACTGCATGCAAAGGCAATTACTAAGCCAAGCCAACGGTCGACCCTATTCATGTTCTGGGGGCCAAACCAAATAGGTGCGCTAAATCTTTAAAAAAGATACGCACGTGGGCCATCGGTTTTTTGCGAACCAAGACTTTATTCATATAGGACTCAAAAGTCAGTTGCTGAACATCTTTGTCTTCACAAATAGTCACGAATTTTTCGCGGCGGCGGTCGTTTTGATACCAGAAGTATTGCATGACACCTAGGACCCAAAAAACAGTTCCGTGCTGTTTCATAAAATTTTTTCGTACGCTCCTTAAGCACTTGGCACTTCCGGTTTGCAGCGCCTCATTCACCGCGTCTGCTGCCATACGACCGCAGGCCATAGCGTAATAAATGCCTTCCCCAGAAGCTGGTGCCACAACGCCAGCAGCGTCCCCGGCCAAAATAATATCTTTACCGTTGTCCCATTTAGGCAAGGGTTTCATAGGAATCGGAGCGCCCTCACGGCGTAGTGTCTCTGCAGTATGCAAACCCGCAGTCTCACGTAAGCGTCCTACTGCACTTCGCAAAGAAAACCCTTTGTCTGCACTGCCTGTTCCAATGCTCATCGTATCGCCGTGCGGAAACACCCAGCCATAGAAATCGGGCGACAAACTTCCTCGGTAATACACATCACAACGGTCTGGGTCATAGTCTGCTTCTGGCTTGGGTGCTTTCACAATTTCGTGATAAGCAAATACATATTTGGTGCGATCTGCTCCTTCGATATGTTGACGTGCAATTTCTGATTTCGCACCGTCCGCACCAACCACAAAACGTGCGCGCAAACTCGTTGTCGCGGGTTGCGGTGTGGGCATACCCGCATGCGCTGCTACCTGGGTAGTGATATGGATGCGTGCAATGCCATCCTCATCACGGGTAAGTTTGTCGAACGAGCCTCGCATACGTTTGGCACCATGTGCATGCGCCCTCTCACGCAGCCACTCGTCAAAAGCATCTCTGTTGACCATGCCTACAAAACCATTCTCAATCGGTATATCTACTTTGTTATTTTGAGGAGAGATCATGCGTGCGCATCGAGCCTTGGCCACAAGCAAATGGTCAGGAATAGCAAAGTCTTTGATCAACCGAGGGGGAATAGCACCGCCACAGGGTTTGGTACGACCTTGACGGTCCAGCAACATCACATTCCAGCCCCGACTTGCTAGATCGTCTGCTGCGGTGGCACCTGATGGACCACCACCAATCACGACCACATCATATGTTTCAGTATTCATGGCTTAATTCCTTGTTCAAACCTACTTCCCTGCGAAGCTCAAGTTGGTTTGGTTTTTTCTTGTCGTAACGTCCCACCCAAATTGCGCAAGCTGCTGACAATACAAACATGAGTGTTTCAAAACCAAAGACATAGGAATACGCACTCCCATGCTCGCGCAAGACGTAGTGGGCTAAATCGCTAGCGGCAGTACCCAAGAGTCCACCGAGTCCAAATGCCATCGCTTGAGCGGCACCCCACAAGCCCATGCGGGTGCCAGCGCGCTCCTCTCCACCCTGTGTGGCAAGACGCATCATGGTGGCAATAGCAGCAATAGAGAAACTCCCATTGGCAATGCCCAATAGGAATACATTGGGCTTGAGTGGCCAAGGAGGCCCCATTGCAGCGGCAATACACAAACCCAGCATTGCTATTGCAGAGCCCAAGCAACCTCCAACCATCCAAGCTTGTATCGAACCAAGACGCCCTGCGACGCGTGCACTTCCTGCAAAAGCAACAGCCAGCATGCCGCATAAAACTGCCGAATGGTGCAAGCCAGACAACTGCGTTGTCTCACCAGGTGTGAGACCAAACAACGCACCGGCAAAGGGCTCCAAAACCAAATCTTGTGAGCTGTAGGCCAGCATGGACAAAAAAACAAATACTGTGAAAGCCTGAGCCTGGGGTTCGGACCACACATACGCCAAAGCCTCTTTGAAGCTTTGCTGGAGGGGCTTTGCAGGACTATTGGCTTCTCTGTGGGCTACTGGATAGGCTTGCCCCTCTAGCTTCCATAAAGACCCAGCTGTGACAACAACAACCAATATGCTCAAGGTCGCGCTGATCTCCAGTAAACGCTCAGGTGTATAGGGTTCCAGTAACTTACCGACAGTAATGGCTGTTAGGGCAAAACCGAGAATCATCATCATCCACACCAATGTGGCGGCTGGTGCACGCCTAGAGTCAGCAACACGCTTGGACATCAAGACCAACAGTGAAGTGCCGCAAGCGCTGACACCAAACCCAATCAACATAAACGCCAGAACGGAAAGCGCAATACCCTCGGTAAGTTCTTTGCCCATCCAAACCGTCGCCAAGCTTGCCAAAAATCCACCCAAGGCCAATACAGTCATACCGCCCATCATCCAAGGCGTACAACGCCTGCCTTGGTCTGCCCCAAACCCCATGCGTGGACGCACCATTTGGACTAGGTAATGAAAGCCCACCAAAAATCCCGGCAGCAAAGCAGGCAAGGCCAACTCGACCACCATGATGCGGTTGAGCGTCGATGTCGTTACCACCACAACAGCGCCCATACAAGCCTGAATAAGCCCCAGCCTAACAATATGCAGCCAACTAAACATGGGCAGCAAGTTCATAGCACTGTCGCTTCCATGCCGCGCAGAGACCATGCGCTCACCATCATGCCGCTGACAAACAAAGGTACGCCAAATGCACTTACGCTCAAGGCTCTCTCAACGGGTTGCTGGACAAACCGCCACATGAGGGGTAATTGAGCGCAACTCAATGCCAGCACTGCAAGTGCAGCATTCGGAGATCCCCATTGCGTCAACAAACCAACCACAGACCACTGCGAACCCAACATAAATGCACATGCAATCCATGCCGCCTTGGTAACGCCCATTTGCACAGGCAAAGATCGCACACCCATTTGCGTATCCCCCTGCACTGCCTTGAAATCATTCAAGGTCATGATTCCATGCGCACCTAGACTAAAGAGAAGCGCCAAAATAATGCTGGATTCAGACGGCATGGCACCACCCAACATGACTGCTGCGCCAGTCAGCCAAGCCAAGCCTTCATAACTAAGTGCACATGCGCTATTGCCCCACCAACCATTCGCTTTGAGTCGAATGGGGGGGGCGCTGTAGGCCCAAGCCAGCAACAAGCCTAAGCCACTAGCCGCAAATCCCCAAGGTCCAAGTTGCCAAGCGCAAATCAGCGAAAGCAAGGTCCAGAAAATAGCGATGTAGAGGCCCCACTTACCAGGCATCCGTCCAGAGGGGATTGGTCTGTGCGGTTCGTTGATGGCGTCTACATGGCGGTCAAACCAATCATTAACGGCTTGACTGGTGGCGCAAACCAAAGGGCCTGTGAGCAAAATACCCCACAGAATCAATTCCCAGTTATCAATAAGTGATTGGCGCGAGGAAACCACACCGCAAGAAAAAGCCCACATGGGCGGAAACCACGTAATGGGCTTTAAAAGCTCAGCGACCGTAGAGAGTTCTGGGCGATCCATCACGACATTTTTGCAATACAGCAATAAATGTCAACTAGGGTTTACACTTTTACTCGGATTCTGTTTCGTCAATGATGCCAAATCGACGTAATTTGACATACAGGCTTTGACGGGAAAGACCTAGCATTTCTGCGGCAGATGCTCGGTTGTTATGCGTCAGCTCTAGGGCTGACTGAATGCACATTCTCTCTATCATTTCGGTTGTTTCATTGACGATGTCTTTCATCGGCATTCGTCCTACCAAATGTGCCAATTCAGCCACTGAACCTGCCATACCACTTGCTGCCGGTGTTTCTTGTTGACGCCGCCTCGTCATATCGCGAATAAAAAAGGCAAACATCTGACTTTTATCTGCAATCGCAACCGCTGAAATTTCTACAGCTAGCTGCAGACCAGACATATTGGTTATGTCAGTGGCAAAAGCTTTGACGCTGGCTTGTTGTCGCAGATGGGTACTGAGCACCCCCCAATCCACCCCGGCTCGCACCAACCATCGGTCCAGCGTTTGGCCTTGGATTTGAGATTGGGCCGTTGCACCGACCATAGACATAAATTCAGTATTGACTGAGCGGATCTGTCCGTTTTTGTCGGTCAAAACAAAACCGTCCGGAGCGCGTTGCATAGCCTCGGCAAATAAGGTTTGGTCAGTTCCCATCAATGGGCTGCCCACCGTGTGGTCAGCTTGAAGGAAGCGAACCAAAAACTGTGCTCCACCTTCTTGGCGAAAAACTGTGAGAGTTAGTGTTACCTCTTGATCAGAATTGGCCAATTTGACTCTGCAAACTTCAATTCGCCCAGTCGCATGCGCCATTCGTAACAGAGCTTGGACCTCATCTTGGCTTTGAGAGTCGAAACATTCCACCAAATCTCTACCAACCAGTCGCTTGGATTGGTCTTTCAATAAACCTAAGGCAGCCACATTGGCCTCTGTTACTTTTTGCGAGAGGGCTTCCACAATCAACACTGGATCACTGGAAGTGTCAAAAAGGATGCGATAGCGTGCCTCGATGTGGCGAAGTCTTAAATAGTCTCGCTCCATAGATTGCTGCGTCTCGACCAAGCGACGTTGCAAAACGGCAATCGCTCCGAGATCGCGCCCCAGTAACAGGCTGCACCCCTCTGCAGCAAAAGCCAAGGCCACATATTGGATAGGAACATCCTCGCCCTGTGGGGACGGGTGGTTGATGTGCCTCCAGCGCACATCTGTGGCATTTGTAGATTGCGACAGCATATCTTTGACCTTAGGCACGCTTTCTGTCGAGACAGTGTTGAGCCAGGGTTTTCCGATCCAGTTTTGGCAATCCATGGAGATGAGTTCATTTTTACGAACCGAAACATCTAGCACCACGCCGTCTTGGTCTACCAACAGTGCTATATCCGATGCAACCCCTATTAGTTGGGCGAGTTTTTCAGCACTAAAACTCGGTATCTTCATATAGGCTTAAGTTATTAAAGGAAGGTATGCACCAAACGACCATTGTAGTGAAATATAGACAATTACTAGTCAATTAACCAATTAATTGACATTATTAAAAGTTAAATTTGGTTGACGTTTGTAAATCGTATTTGACACCAAATCAAGTGCTGTTTTTTGAGCCTGACGAGCATCCTGGGTCAGCAAATCCACTCCAAGACCAGTCACTATTTCTGGACAAACGCTCAGCAAAGCGCCGCCAGCAATGATCTTGAGCTCAGGGTTTGCAGAGGCTTTACGAATTTCAGGAATCAGACGACGCATCAAGGGCACTTGTTTCTCACAACTAAGAGAAATGGCCATCAAGTCAAACCAATCAGAAGAGGTTTTGCGAAGCAACTCCAAATCTGATTCACATTCCTGCGCATGAACTACCCATCCATTTCGCCTAAAAAACTCTGCCAGCATGAACATTCCCATGGTGTGCTTCACCTGAAAATCACCCACCATCAAGCAACTCAAACCCCTCGCCTGTTCTGCAGCATCCATTAAAAAAAGAGGGCTCAGGTCAAAAAGCAGCTGACGAAGACGCGTAAAAGCCAAGGTTGCGCTCGCAAAGTCAATCACATCGTCACACCACCATTGACCCAAGATGCGCGCAACGGGCGTTATACCCTCGAGATAAACATCCTCTATGTCCACACCCGAGGCGAGCCACTGATGCACCACAGAAGATGCTTGCGATTGCCCCAGCATGCTGGCATGGATCAGCGCTTGCAAATGCGCAGGCTCCAACCTACCAGCATGTACTGGCGGATTTTTAACAGGCGCGCTGGCGGAGTCATTCAAAAACCGCCCTAACGCATTGACGGAAGAAAAGCCTCCTAAATTGATTGCCGGCAGACCCTTGATCACTTATAAACCTCCCACACTGGCAGCACTTCATACGCAGATAAAGATAGTTTTATCCGTATTTCTAATTAAGTTGCTATGGAAAACCCCTAATTTGTAAACAAAAAAATACGTCAACTTATGTTGACACATTTCAAGAAGCATCCTAAAGTGGGCGCATGCACATAAGGCGCTTTTACTGATGTCTAACCAAAACCCGCGAATGCTCTATACGCCTGAACAAAAGCGCAGGCGCGATGCTTCGGTGTGGACACTGGTACAGGGTCTATTGGCTCCGGTTCAGTTTGTTATTTTTCTAGTGAGTTTGAGTTTAGTGATCCGGTGCTTGTTGTCAGGCGAAGGTGAAACGTGGGCGTTGTGGTCAGTTGTGGTTAAAACAATCGCTCTCTACACCATCATGATCACGGGATGCATATGGGAGAAAGTGGTCTTCGATAAATACCTTTTTGCCCACGCATTCTTTTGGGAAGACGTGTTCAGCATGCTGGTTTTGGCACTGCACACCTTGTATTTATGGGCTTGGTGGGCAAACTTACTCTCCGCTACGCAACAGTTATGGTTGGCCTTGGCAGCGTATTTCACCTACTGCATCAATGCTGTCCAATTTATTTGGAAACTCAGACTAGCGAGACTCCAAACCGATGAGATGCAATTGAGCCCCAGCCTACAAACTGGGGGGGCAGTGTGAGTCCAGTTATACCCATTCGGCAAGAGGCTGCTTCGGGATGTGGCGCCCCAGAAGTCTTACAAGAGCGCGGTCAACGTGAGGTCTTTTGTGGCTTAACTGGCATTATTTGGTTGCATCGCAAGATTCAAGATGCTTTCTTTTTAGTGGTTGGTTCTCGCACCTGCGCCCATTTGATCCAGTCTGCTGCTGGCGTGATGATATTTGCAGAACCCCGATTTGGTACTGCCATCATTGACGAACGTGATTTGGCTGGATTGGCAGATGCCAACGAAGAATTAGACAAGATCGTCCATGCGCTTTTACAAAGAAGGCCCGATATCAAGTTACTGTTCTTAGTGGGATCCTGCCCCTCTGAGGTCATCAAACTTGATTTATCTCGCGCTGCATACCGACTCAATGCGCAGTTGGGTTCGAATGTACGTGTATTGAACTACTCAGGTAGCGGCATTGAAACCACTTTTACACAAGGCGAGGACGCCTGTTTGGCAGCGATGGTGCCAACGCTGCAAGCCCCCGTCAAGCCAGGTAAAAGATTGCTGGTTGTTGGCACATTAGCGGATGTAGTGGAAGACCAATTTCGTAAGCTATTCAACAAAATGGGAATCACGGAAGTAGATTTTTTCCCCCCGCGCCACAGCACCGATATGCCATTGGTTGGCCCTGACACCGAATTTCTGCTGGCCCAGCCTTTTCTGGCAGATACAGCACGCCAATTAGAGGCATTAGGCGCCAAACACATTCCCGCTCCATTTCCGCTCGGCGCCATGGGTACTACTGCCTGGCTAGCCCAAGCAGCGAAGGTATTCGGCATAGCTGACAACACCTTTGAAGCCACCATAGACGCACCCCAAAAACGTGCTCTGCAAGCTCTGTCCAAACATCGCGTGGAATTGAATGGAAAGAAAATTTTCTTCTTCCCAGATTCTCAGCTAGAAATTCCTTTGGCGCGCTTTCTTCATTCTGAATTAGGTATGCAACTATCAGAAGTTGGTACGCCCTACTTACACCGCCGCCATCTAGAAGCAGAGTTAGTCCAACTGCCGCAAGACACCCGCATTGTCGAAGGTCAAGACGTAGAAGAGCAACTCGATCGCTGCCGTCAAGACTCACCCGATTTGGTTGTCTGCGGACTTGGTCTTGCCAACCCGCTTGAGGCCGAGGGCTTTACCACCAAGTGGGCCATTGAATTGGTCTTTACCCCCATCCAAGGGTTTGAACAAGCTGGCGATTTAGCGGGCTTATTCAGCAGACCTTTGATCCGTCGGCTCAAACTGGTCGCTTAGGAACACCATGCAACTCACGCTCTGGACATACGAAGGACCGCCTCACATTGGAGCGATGCGCATCGCCACTGCGATGTTAGATGTCCACTATGTTCTGCATGCACCGCAAGGCGATACCTATGCAGATTTGCTGTTCACCATGATTGAGCGACGCGCCCGTCGCCCGCCCGTCACCTACACCACATTTCAGGCGCGTGATTTAGGCAGCGATACCGCACAACTATTCAAGGACGCAGTTGCAAAAGCACATGCGCGTTTTTCCCCTGAAGCGCTACTCGTGGGTTCTTCTTGTACAGCCGAATTAATTCAGGACGATCCCGGCGGATTGGCACTTGCTTTGCAATTACCCATTCCGGTAGTTCCATTAGAACTTCCTGCATACCAACGTAAAGAAAACTGGGGCGCTGCGGAGACCTTCTACCAATTAGTGAGACGTATTGCAGAGACTCCCCCTGAAGGCTTTGCACGCCAAAGCCAAAAACCAAGTTGCAATATTTTGGGACCCACAGCACTGGGTTTTAGACACCGTGATGATGTAAAGGAAATTACTGGTTTACTTGAAAAATTAGGCATTGACGTCCGCGTTGTTGCCCCACTAGACGCCACGGTTGCTGATCTCAAAGAAATTCCACGCGCCTCTTTCAATGTCGTTTTGTATCCGGAGATTGCCAACACCACAGCATTATGGTTAGAGCGTCAATTTGATCAGCCCTTTACCAAGACCGTGCCCATTGGGGTGGGCGCTACGCGTGACTTTGTCAAAGAAGTGGCCTCGCTGGCTGGCATCACCGTACCACTGCACATTGAAAACGAATCGCATTCGGTGTGGTATTCGCGCTCAGTGGACTCCACTTACCTAACCGGCAAGCGTGTCTATCTATTTGGCGATGCAACACATGTTGTAGCTGCGGCTCGTTTCGCTTCTCAAGAAATGGGGTTTGAGGTCGTTGGACTTGGCACTTACAGCCGGGAATTCGCAAGAGAGGTGCGTGAAGCGGCCAAGCTGTATGGCGTTGAAGCGCTCATCACCGACGATTACTTGGCTGTTGAAAAACAAGTCGCCTTATTGCATCCTGAATTGATACTTGGCACCCAGATGGAGCGCCATATTGCCAAACGTTATGGCATTCCTTGTGCGGTGATTTCTGCACCCGTCCACGTTCAAGATTTCCCAGCGCGGTATTCACCGCAAATGGGCTTCGAGGGTGCCAACGTTCTTTTTGACAGCTGGGTACACCCTTTGATGATGGGCTTAGAAGAACACTTGTTGGGCATGTTTAGGGAGGATTTTGAATTCCATGATGAGGCAGCGCCCTCTCACCTTGGCGCCAGTAAAAATCCATCCAAAACTGCTGGCAAAGTCTTGGAAGAATCCCCCGAGCAAATTGTTATTCCTGCTATTGCTACCTCTTCTAACGAAGCCCAATGGACACAAGAAGCAGCCAAAGAATTACAAAAGATCCCCTTCTTTGTTCGGGGCAAAGCCAAACGCAATACCGAACAATTTGCCACTGAAAAAGGTGTGTCAACCATCACCGTGGAGACGCTTTACGATGCCAAAGCCCACTTCAGCCGTTGACCACGCCTTAGACAGCCACACCAAGGTGGTGCTTGTCACCATGGACAACCATTTGTCTGGTGCGTTTGACCAAGTCTCACAAAAGCTGATGACGTCTGCAGGCCTGCGCTTCAAGATGCATGCCGCCAGCGACTGGCGCAACAACCCAACTGCTCTAGAGAAGTGCCGAGAAGACATCGGCCAAGCGGACATCGTGATCGTCACCATGTTGTTCATGGAAGACCACTTCTTACCCATCCTCGATGCCTTGGAGCAAAGAAGGTTCGCCTGCGACGCCATGGTCTGCATCATGTCTGCGCCACAGGTGATGCATTTATGCCGCATGGGCAAATATATTGCCAACACCCAAACCGGTGGATTGATTGGCTTACTCAAAAAGCTACGCCCATCGGCCAAAGACACCCAAGGCAAAGACAAGCCAGTATCAGCTGGCGCTAAGCAAATGGCCATGCTGCGCCGTTTACCTAAATTGTTACGTTTCATACCGGGCTCTGCCCAAGACATTCGCATCTTTTTCTTGGTGATGCAATATTGGTTGGCAGGTTCAGAGGCCAATATTTTGAATATGGTCATCATGCTGGTGCAACGCTACGCACGCATTCAAGATTCCCATGCAGTTCACCGCATGAAGCTACAAGCGCCGGTTGAATACCCCGAAGTGGGAATCTATCACCCAGGCATGAAATCACGCTTGTCAGACCAACTAGCTGATCTGCCTTATGCAAAAAATTCCAAACAACCTGCTGTGGGCATGTTGTTGTTACGTTCTTATCTACTCGCAGGAAACACCGACCACTATGACGCGGTGATCAAAGCGCTAGAAGCCAAAGGCTTACGCGTGATTCCCGCCTTCTCAAGTGGATTAGATGCACGTCATGCAATTGACCAGTTTTTCAAAAAAGACGGCACGCCACAGATTGAGGCCTTGGTCTCATTGACCGGTTTTTCGTTAGTAGGTGGCCCCGCTTACAACGATGCCAAAGCCGCACAAGTAGCGCTAAAAGAACTCGATGTTCCCTACATTGCTGCGCACCCTGTGGAATTTCAATCCTTAGACCAATGGGGCGACTCTGACCGCGGCTTATTGCCCGTAGAGAGCACCATCATGGTCGCCATTCCTGAATTAGATGGTTCTACTGTCCCCATGGTGTACGGCGGCAGGCCAGGCGCCGAAGGCACCACTTGCAACGGTTGCGATCGCCATTGCACTTTCACCAAGGCACATAAAGCACAAAACATGTTCACCTGTGCTGAACGCACCGAGATGTTGGCGTCTCGCGTGCATAAATTGGTACAACTGCGCGGCAGAAAACGCGAAGAACGCAAGCTCGCTATTGTGTTGTTCAACTTTCCACCAAACGCAGGCAGCGTGGGAACTGCGGCTTACCTGTCCGTCTTTGAATCTTTGTACAACACACTGCACACCTTAGCCGCAGAAGGCTACCGAGTGGAGCTTCCTGAGTCCGTCGATAGCTTGCGCGATCGCTTACTGGTTGGTAACGCCGCGCAGTTTGGCACCCAAGCCAATGTGGTGCATCAGATTCCAGTTGCACAACATATCCAACAAGAAACGTGGTTGGGTGAAATTGAAGCGCAATGGGGTGCAGCGCCTGGCAAGCATCTCACCGATGGTAAAAGTTTGTTTGTCATGGGGGCGCAGATGGGCGACATCATGATTGCGTTACAGCCTGCGTTTGGCTACGAAGGCGATCCGATGCGCCTGTTGTTTGAAAAAGGCTTTGCACCCACCCACGCCTTCAGCGCTTTTTACCGCTACCTGCGCGAAGAATACAAAGCAGATGCTGTCTTGCATTTTGGAACACACGGCGCTTTGGAATTCATGCCAGGTAAGCAAACGGGCTTGTCTGGCAAGTGCTGGCCAGAGCGTTTGATCGACGACCTGCCTAATGTGTATCTCTATGCTGCGAACAATCCATCTGAGGGTGCATTGGCCAAGCGCCGCGCCGCGGCTACTTTGATCAGCTACCTCACACCCACCATCACCGAGGCGGGTCTCTACAAAGGTTTGATCGAACTCAAGCAGTCACTAGAACGTTGGCGCGGTGCCGATGAAAGCGATCAAACGG
This sequence comes from Burkholderiales bacterium, assembly GCA_018969975.1. Taxonomy (GTDB): domain Bacteria; phylum Pseudomonadota; class Gammaproteobacteria; order Burkholderiales; family Burkholderiaceae_C; genus Limnohabitans. The sequence goes on along the minus strand of JAGWXI010000037.1, from coordinate 805 downwards.
ATCGCGTGTCGCTTTTGCAAATGATCCACGAACAAGCACTGGCACTAGACCTGCAAGTACCAAGTCTCGATAATTTTGTAGCACAACATAGTGCAGACCTAGCATCCATACCTTGGGTCGATGCACTGCAAGCCCAACTGCTTGAATTGGAATACGCCTTGATACCCGAAGGCTTGCATGTGATTGGCCGCTTGCCAAGCCGCGATGAGCGTCTCTCCACACTCAAAGCGATGGCGCAAGCGATGGGCATTGATGCACCTGAATTGATCGGCAAGTTGGTAGATGGCGCCAAGGAAACTGAACTGCAGGTCTACACCCAAGGTTTTTCAGATGCGCACATCGTGCAAATCAAACAATTGGTAGAGACCAACCATATCTTGAGCCAAGACCATGAACTTGCTGGCATTTTGCGTGCGTTGGATGGCCGCTATATAGAGCCCGCACCAGGCGGCGATTTGCTGCGCAACCCAGAAGTGCTTCCAACGGGTCGCAATTTGCATGGTCTAGATCCTTTCCGTTTACCCAGCGCTTTTGCGGTCAAAGACGCCAAGCGCCAAGCCGATAAATTACTGGCCCGCTATGCAGCCGATGGCCAAGGTTTACCCGAGAGCGTAGCCATGGTGCTGTGGGGGTCCGACAACTTGAAGTCAGAAGGCGGTCCCTTGGCACAGGCCTTAGCGCTGATGGGCGCACTCCCCCGCTTTGACAGTTACGGCCGCTTAGCAGGCGCCGCTTTAGTACCTTTGAACGAACTCGGACGTCCACGCATTGATGTGGTGATCACGCTCTCAGGCATCTTCCGCGA
>JAGWXI010000036.1 GCA_018969975.1 Burkholderiales bacterium | reverse complement strand
TGCAAAGACGGTGCCTGCGGCTCTTGCAAATGCAAGAAATTATCTGGCACCGTGACCCACGGGACACATCAAAGCAAAGCCTTGAGCGACGAAGAAGAAGCCAATGGCATGGTTTTAACTTGCTGCGCCACAGCACAAAGCGATGTCGTACTCGAATCGCGTCAAGTTGTGGAAGCAGGCGCATTTCCAATCAAGAAGATGCCAGTGCGCATTATTTCTTTAGAAAAGAAATCACCCGATGTCATGTTGGTCAAACTGCAACTACCCGCAACTGAAGTGATGCAGTTCCACGCTGGCCAGTATGTTGATTTTTTGTTGCGCGATGGAAGTCGCCGCAGTTATTCGATGGCCAATGCACCGCATACCTTGGTAGAAGGCAGTCCTGCGATTGAGTTGCATATCCGCCATATGCCAGGCGGTGTTTTTACCGACCATGTATTTGGTGTGATGAAGGAACGCGATATTCAGCGCATAGAAGGACCGCAAGGCAGTTTCTTTTTGCGAGAAGACTCCGACAAGCCTTTGGTTTTTTTAGCATCAGGTACTGGCTTTGCACCCATCAAAGCTATCTTGGAGCATATGCATTTCAAAGGCATCACCCGATCTGCAGTTTTGTATTGGGGCGGAAGACGTCCGCAAGACCTCTATTTGAAAGATTGGCTACAAGCCCAACTCGCACTGATGCCTAATTTGCGCTATGTGCCCGTTATCTCCGACGCTCTGGCAGAAGACAACTGGTCAGGTCGTACAGGCTTTGTGCACCAAGCTGTGTTGGAAGATATGCCTGACCTGAGTGGCCATCAGGTCTATGCCTGCGGCGCCCCTATCGTGGTGGACTCTGCACGCGCTGCCTATACAAAAGCAGGTTTGCCTGAAGATGAGTTTTATGCCGACTCGTTCACATCTGCGGCAGATAAAGTTTGACCATTTATAAAGGACGCGTCATGGCCCACTTTTTCCAAAATTTGCGATATCTAGTTGTATCTCTCATAGCTTGCACCTTTGCATTAGCGCAAGCACAAAGCTTTCCCAATAAACCCATTCGTTGGGTTGTGGTTGCTCCAGCAGGATCATCCTTAGATGTGATCGCTAGATCCATGCAAGACAAGCTCAAAGAAAATTTAGGCCAAACCGTAGTCGTCGAAAACAAACCACAAGCAGGCGGCACCGTTGGTACGAACGAAGTTGCCAAATCTACACCCGACGGTTACACATGGGTGATGTCCTACAACGGACCACTTGCGTTTGGTCCCCACCTCTACCCCAAACTTCCCTACCAACCAGAAAAAGATTTAATCGCCGTCATCACAACAACCTCGCAACCGAACGTCATTGCAGCCAATGTGCAGTTACCAGCGAACTCGATGCGTGAACTAATTACCTTACTCAAAAAAGAACCTGGCAAATACAACTTTGCGTCTGTTGGTAATGGCAGTTCGTCGCATTTGACGATGGAATACATCAAGTCTGTGTCCAACACGTTTGCGGTGCATATTCCGTTTAATGGCAGCCCGCCTGCTGTCATGTCTACCCTGTCTGGCGAAACACAACTGATTGCATCAGTGCCCACGGTGATTTCGCCACAAGTCAGACAAGGCAAGCTGAAATATTTGGCAGTGACCAGCGCGCAGCGCTACGCCCTTTTGCCAGACGTTCCCACTGTTGCAGAAAGTGGCCTGCCCGAACTCAAAGGCTTTGAAGCGTTGGCATGGAATGGTGTGCTGGTGCCTGCTGGAACACCACGTACTGTTGTCGATCGCATCAATAGCGCACTCAACGCCGCCTTGAATGACCCAAGTGTGAGAGAGAGACTTAAATCAGCGGGGTTGGAGCCTATTGGTGGAACACCAGAGCAATTTACAAAACTCATCCATGATGAATCTGTGAAATGGGCACCAATCATCAAGCGCTCTGGTGCAAGAATTGATTAACGATGGCCCACAGCAAAATCGTTTTGCCCCGTTTTATCTTCACCGCGTAACAGCCACAAAGGCCGCGTTGCAAAACTCACATTCACACCTGTTTTGCCATCGGAAGGTCTGAGTTTTCTGTCAAACAATGATGTGCCAGGCATAAAACGCAAGGCAACACCAGTGCGTCTTTGTTGCGAGGTGTTGGCTTTTGCACCATGGATCATATAAATGTCGTGCATCGACATTTCTCCGGGTTGCAACTCTAAATCTGCCGCTTGCGATTCATCAAACGTCCCCTCAGCCATACGTTGGTTGAGCGTGAGGTCATTGCGGTCTTCGTGTAAATGTTCGTATAACTTTTTGGCAGTGTGCGAACCAGGGATGACGCGCAAACAACCGTTTTCTTGGGTACTGGGTTCGAGCGCCACCCACACCGTGCAATTGGCCAATGGGCGAATGGGCCAGTAATGTCCGTCTTGGTGCCAAGGCGTTTCATAGCCTTCGCTGGCAGGTTTGCAAAACACATGGCAACCCCACAAGATGATGTCTGGGCCGATGAGTTGCTCCACCAAATCGATGATGGGTGGATGCATGGCCAATTGCAAAAACTTTTGGCTGCCTGTCACACCTTCGTCGTTACGGCCTTCAATATGCGCACTCACCAGTTTTTCAGGACGCACACCAGGGTTGTTGGCAATCAAAGTGTTGAGCGCATCTTGCAACTCTTTTAAAAATTCTGGCTCTAACCGGTATTTGGGAATGACATAGCCATTCGCATGGTAGTTGGCGATATCTTGTTCGCTCAAAGCAGTTGGCATGGTCGTTACTCTCCTAAATATGCGGCACGTACCTTGGGATCATGCAGTAATTCACTCGCTTTGCCACTGAGGGTTATCACGCCTGACTCCATCACATAGGCGCGTTGTGCAATGTGTAAAGCGCGGCTGGCGTTTTGTTCTACCAAAACGATCGTGACGCCTTGGGCTGACACGGCTTGAATCACTTCAAAAATCTTGTCGACCATCACAGGCGATAAACCCATAGAGGGCTCATCTAGCAATAGCAAGCTAGGGCGGCTCATCAACGCACGCCCCATCGCTAACATTTGCTGCTCTCCGCCAGACAAAGTGCCCGCTAATTGGTGGCTGCGTTCTTTTAAGCGTGGGAAGGTGGTGAAGATACGTTCCATGTCTTCGCCAATGTCAGCGTCATCGTTGCGGCTGTAGGCGCCCATCTGCAGGTTCTCAACAATGGTCATACGGGTGAAGACGCCACGTCCTTCCGGCACCATGGCTAAGCCTTGTTTTACTAAATCCCATGGCTTACATTGATGGATTGGCTTGGCATTCAACTCTATGTAGCCAGCACTTGCAGATAACAAACCCGTGATGGCTTTCATGGTGGTGGTTTTGCCAGCACCGTTCGAGCCGATCAACGAAACCAACTCACCTGCAAAAACTTCAAAGTTCACGCCTTTGACGGCTTGAATGCCGCCATAACTCACTTGTAAATCGCTCACACGTAGCATGGGCTGGGTCATATCAAACCTGAGCCGTTCCCAAATACGCCTGCATCACACGCGCATCACGTTGCACGTGGGCGGGAGTGCCTTCTGCAATCACTTGGCCTTCATCTAATACCGTCACACGATCGCACAAACCCATGACTAATTTCACATCGTGTTCAATCAACAAAACTGTGCGGTGGTCGTGCCGAATTTTGTCAATCAATGCGCGTAGCTGCACTTTCTCAGTGGCGTTCATTCCTGCAGCTGGTTCGTCTAAAGCCAATAGTTGCGGGTCTGTTGCTAGTGCGCGGGCAATTTCTAAACGTCGCTGGTCACCATAGCTCAAGGTGCGTGCTTTGACATCGGCAAGCGTGTCAATGCCGACATAGGCTAACAATTCGCGGGCTCTTTCTGCAATTTCTTTTTCTTCTTGCGTGAAAAACTTGGTTCGAAAAATAGCCCCCAACAAACCCGAGTGTGTACGCACATGGCGCGCCACCATCACGTTTTCAAGCGCAGTCATCTCGGCAAATAAACGGATGTTTTGGAAGGTGCGCGCAATGCCAGCTTTGGCGACCAAATGCACATCCTTGGGTTGATAAGGCTGATCTGCCAATATAAAGCTGCCACTATCTGCTGGATACAAGCCTGTGATGACATTGAAGAAAGTGGTTTTGCCAGCGCCGTTGGGGCCGATCAAGCCATAGACTTGGCCACGCTCGATGTTGAGATGTACATCGTTCAAAGCCTGTAGCCCACCAAAGCGTTTTGATACACCCGCAACCTGCAAGACGTGTTGGCTAAGCATTTTGCCCCTCCACACTTTGCAAACGCTTGCCATGTTCTGGCTTAGGCCATAAACCGCTAGGGCGCCACAACATGACGCCTACCATCGCTAAAGAGATTAGAAGTTGGCGCAATATCGCTGCGTCTAGTCGACCACCCGTCATTTCTTGCAAAGGCCCAGCGACATAACGCAGTGCTTCTGGCAAAGCAGCTAACAACACGGCACCCAAAATCACGCCAGGCAAGTGACCTAAGCCACCCAACACCACCATCGCCACGATCATCACGGATTCCATCAGACTGAACGATTCAGGCGATACAAATCCTTGAAAAGCAGCAAACATGGCGCCGGAGATGCCACCGAATGTAGCGCCCATGCCAAACGCCATCAATTTCAAATTGCGGGTGTTAAGCCCCATGGCTTTGGCTGCGATTTCATCTTCACGAATCGCCATCCATGCGCGACCGATGCGAGAATTTTCTAAACGATGACACACCAAGACGCTAACAACTACCAGCAAGAGAAACAAGTAGTAATACAAGGTGACAGAAGGGATCTCCATAAAACCCAAATCCAATCGCTTGGAAAGTGGATGCCCAAAAACGCTGACCGCATCAATCGATCCAATCCCTTTAGGTCCGTTGGTAATATTTACAGGCTGGTCTAAATTATTTAAAAAGACGCGGATGATTTCACCAAAACCTAGAGTCACGATCGCCAGATAATCACCCCGCAACTTTAGGGTGGGCGCGCCCAACACAATGCCAAACAAGGCTGCAACGCCAGCGGCCATTGGCAGCACCATCCATAGACTCAAATGCAAACCGTTAGAGAACATGGTTGCAATCCATGGAAAAGCATCGGTCAAATGTGGGGACGCTAACAAACCAAAGAGGTAAGCGCCCACAGCAAAAAATGCAACGTATCCAAGGTCTAACAAGCCTGCATAACCAACCACAATGTTTAAGCCTAAGGCCAGCAAGACATATAGCAACGACATATCTGCAATGCGAATCCAGGCATTCCCGAAGGGTTGCAACACAAATGGCAAAAGTAGCAATACAGAGGCCAACAGCCATCGGTTACCAAATAATGCATTCGTATTGAGCATCCGCTTCAAGCCCTATCAGCGACGCGCTCACCCATCAAACCAGAAGGGCGAAGGGTAAGCACCAAAATTAAAACTAAGAAAGCAAAAATGTCGCTGTATTGGCTACCCATCACACCACCGGTGAGCTCGCCTAAGTAGCCTGAACCAATCGATTCAATCAAGCCTAACAACAAACCACCGACAACTGCTCCACCTAAGTTGCCAATCCCACCAAATACTGCAGCTGTAAATGCCTTAAGGCCTGGCAAAAATCCCATGGCATGGTGAACTGTTCCGTAATTCGATGCCCACATCACACCGGCCAGGGTGGCCAGAACAGCGCCAATGATGAAGGTGGCGGAGATCACCATATCAGGCTTCACACCCATCAAACTCGCCATGCGCGGATTCTCGGCTGTTGCACGCATCGCGCGGCCCAAGCGTGTTGCGTTGACCAACCAAGACAAAACGGCTAATGCAACAGCAGTGAGGCCTAAGATCATCAATTGGGTGGGCGTAATCACCGCCTCACCAATTGCAATCGGCGTAGAAGGCAACAGCGTTGGAAATGGTTTGTAGTTCGGTTTCCAAACAATCATGGCGATGGTTTGTAAAAAGATCGACATGCCGATAGCGGTGATCAAAGGGGCCAACTTAGGTGCATTGCGCAATGGGCGATAGGCGATTTTTTCAATTGCAAAGTTAAGGGCTGCGGCGGCCATGCTGGCTAACACCATAGACATTAACAAAATCACCCAGCCCGGCAAATTAGGAAAGGCCGGTTGCAAGATATTGATGAGCGACCAACTGCACAAGGCGCCAATCATTAAGACTTCGCCATGCGCAAAGTTAATCAAGTTGATGATGCCGTAGACCATGGTGTAGCCCAGTGCCACGAGGGCATACATGCTGCCTAGCACCAGCCCATTGATCACCTGTTGCAGCAATACATCCATGTTTAATGACCAGCTTGTTTGTTTTTATTGCGGAGTTCACGCAACTTATCTGCAATTTTTATTTCTAAACCGCGCTCGACTGGATGATAAAACTTCGCAGACTCCATGCCTTGGGGTAAATAAGTTTCACCTGCTGCAAATCCGTCTTCTTCATCATGCGCGTAGCGATACCCTTTGCCGTAGTCGAGTTCTTTCATCAATTTGGTAGGGGCGTTGCGTAAATGCATCGGTACGGGGCGTGTGCCGTCTTTTTTCACCAAAGCACGGACTTCATTGAAGGCTTTATAGACAGCGTTGGACTTGGGTGCCACAGCCAAATACACCACACATTCGGCCAAGGCCAACTCACCCTCAGGCGAGCCCAAACGTTCATAGACTTCAGCAGCGTCTAAGGCCAAACGCAGTGCACGTGGATCTGCTAAACCAATATCTTCGCTTGCCATACGGATGAGGCGTCGCGCCATGTATTTGGGTTCTGCGCCACCGTCGAGCATTCTGACTAACCAATAAAGCGCAGCATCTGGGTCAGAGCCTCTGACAGACTTGTGCAACGCGCTGATGGTGTCGTAGAACTGCTCGCCACCTTTGTCATAACGGCGCATGCGCTCGCCAAGCACTTTGAGCAACCACGTATCGGTAATTTCCGTCAAACCTTCATGCTTGGCTGAAACAGCCAAAGTCTCTAAGGTGTTGAGTAAGCGACGTGCGTCACCATCGGCATAGGCAATCAAACGCTTTTGCGCTTCGCTGTCTAAAGCAGGCACTGCATCAATGCTTTGTGCTTTGGCAATGATGTGGGCGAGGTCTTCTTCATTCAACGACTGCAAGACATAGACTGCAGCGCGCGATAAGAGAGCGGAGTTCACTTCAAACGAAGGGTTTTCTGTTGTCGCACCAATAAAGGTAAACAAGCCTGATTCAACATGGGGCAAAAAAGCATCTTGCTGGCTTTTGTTGAAACGATGCGCCTCATCAACAAACACAATCGTGCGTTGGGGGTCTAGGCCATCGCGTGCAGTGACCGCCAATTCAACTGCTTCACGAATTTCTTTGACACCACCCAATACTGCACTGATAGATAAAAATTGTGCGTCAAACGCATCGGCCATCAAACGTGCAATCGTGGTTTTGCCAACCCCAGGTGGCCCCCACAAAATACAGCTATGCGGTTGCCCCGATTCAAAAGCCACCCGCAAAGCCATTCCCTCACCCAAAACATGCTGTTGACCAACTACCTCGCCCAATGCGCGCGGGCGCAGGCGTTCGGCGAGGGGTTGGTTGGTTGCGGTCAAGGTCTCACCACGTCCACCCCCTTAGGCGGCACAAATACAAACTGAGACGGAGATAGATTTTTAGGATTGGCTTCAAAGTATTCAAAGCTGATAACAGAGCGTTGTCCCATCGCATCCAAGATGTCTAATTTCTCTAGGTTGGCAAGACCACCCTCAACGCGCAACCCAATACGCACACTTTGAACACTGCTCTCTCGTATTTTGGGCGTGGCTTGCACCCATTGCAAACCGTCTACTTCAGATTGTTCTTGCAAATGGAATTCTTTTTGCAAGGCAGTCAAATCAGATGCTGTGGCAATTAACGCAGCAGGCGAACTGCTTAGGGCTTGGGCTTGGGAACGCGCAGTGACTTGCGAGAGATCGACGTCATGCCACCACAACATGGTGCCGTCTGCTACAAGGGTTAAAGGGTAAGGCTTTTGGTAATCAAACCGAAAGCGTGTAGGGCGAATAAATGCAAATACACCGCTGGATTTTTTACTTCTTGCAGTTTGCCCCGCTTTTGCAGGAGGCGTCACCACTTGGCTAAATATGGCGCGGCCGCTGTGCGCGGTTTTAAGAAATAGCTCCAAGCTTTCTAGGCCGCCTGCGCATACTTGCAAACTTGCGGTCAACAACAATGTTTGTAAAGCGCGTTTGCACTTCGCAATGCCAAGCAACTTAGGCTTCACGAACTCAGGCCTCACGAACTCAAGCCTCACGATTAGGCACCAAGATTTCGCGCTGACCATTGCTACTCATGGCACTGACCATGCCGGCTTTTTCCATATCTTCGACCAATCGCGCAGCACGGTTGTAGCCGATTTTGAGATGGCGTTGCACCAGCGAAATACTGGCTTTACGATTTTTTAAAACTACCTCAACGGCTTGGTCGTACATCGGGTCTTTTTCGCTGGGAGTGTCACCAAATAAATCTGGACCAGTCATATTGCCGTCGGCATCGACCGTTCCACCCTCGAGCACGCCTTCAATATAGTCAGGCTCACCCTGTGTTTTGAGATAACTCACCACACGGTGTACTTCTTCATCGCTGACAAACGCGCCATGCACGCGAATAGGAAAACCAGAGCCACTGTGCATGTACAACATGTCTCCCATGCCGAGCAAGGCTTCAGCGCCCATTTGGTCCAAAATGGTTCGGCTATCAATTTTGCTGCTGACTTGAAAAGCGATACGCGTTGGAATATTCGCCTTGATCAAACCGGTGATCACATCAACACTCGGACGTTGCGTAGCCAGTATCAAATGGATACCTGCAGCGCGCGCTTTTTGCGCCAAACGTGCAATGAGTTCTTCGATTTTTTTACCCACCACCATCATCAGGTCAGCCAATTCGTCGATCACCACCACGATGTGTGGCAAACGCTGCAATGGCTCTGGTTGATCGGGCGTGAGACTAAAAGGGTTATCAATGAATTCTTCATGCGCCGCCGCTTCATCGATCTTGGCATTGAAACCCGCAAGGTTACGCACGCCTAGTTTGCTCATCAGTTTGTAGCGTTTTTCCATCTCGCCCACACACCAATTCAAACCATGCGCAGCCTGTCGCATGTCGGTAACTACAGGGGCGAGCAAATGGGGGATGCCTTCGTAGACAGACATCTCCAGCATCTTGGGATCGATCATCAGCAAACGCACATCACGCGCTTCGGCTTTGTAGAGCAAGCTCAAAATCATGGCGTTGATACCGACCGATTTACCAGAACCTGTAGTACCCGCCACCAACACGTGCGGCATTTTGGCGAGGTCTGCGACTACTGGGTTGCCCACGATGTCTTTGCCCAGTCCCATGGTGAGCATAGACTTGGCCTCGTTGTAAACATCAGAACCCAAAATTTCACTCAACCGAATGGATTGGCGTTTGGCATTGGGTAATTCCAAAGCCATGTAGTTTTTACCGGGTATGGTTTCGACCACACGGATAGACACCAAAGAGAGCGAGCGCGCCAAGTCTTTGGCTAAGTTGACAACTTGCGCGCCTTTCACGCCTGTAGCTGGCTCAATCTCATAGCGTGTGATTACTGGACCGGGTGATGCCGCAACGACACGCACTTCTACACCGAAGTCTTTGAGCTTTTTCTCGATCATGCGGCTTGTCATCTCAAGGGTTTCGGCAGAGACGGTGTCTTGCCGCACCACAGCGCCATCGAGCAGATCTACTTGGGGCAGACGGGTATCACCTAGATCAGTAAACAAGGATTTTTGGCGCTCTTTGGCCACACGTGCACTTTTTGGAATATCTATTCGCTCAGGCTCTAAAACAACCGCGATTGGCGGATGTTCTTCTATTTCCACCCGCTCAACATGGACGATTTCCTCTCGCTCGCGTGCTGCGACTAAGCCGTAGGCAAGATCTTGCTCTCTTTCTCGACGCTCGTGCCACGCCTCAATCCAGCCATCTATCAAGGCGCCTAAATTTTCAGCGGTTCGACTCCAGGAAAAACGAAATACCCAAGAGGCACCAACAACCCCAAATACTATAAAAACCAAACCAGAGCCATTAAAACCCAGCCATTGAAGACTAAATGGACCTACCACATATCCCAAAACGCCCCCGCTAATATGTCCTGGCAAATTGGCTTCAAACCGGTATAGGCGTGTCCATTCCAAGCCAACACTAGAAATTAACAACAGCGCCATACCTGTCCAAAAGGCTAAACGTGTGTTACGCCAGGCGGGGTGATCGCTGGTTCCACCCGCTTCAGGATCCGCCCCATCCCGCAGTCGATTAGCCAAAGCTGCCAGCCAAGATGCCAAGGCTGCCACATAACACCACCAAACTGAGTAGCCCAACAGGAAAAAACTCAAATCGCCTAACCACGCACCAAAACGTCCGCCAAAGTTCTGCACGCCCACCCCACTGCCCGATGTACTCCAGGCAGGGTCTTGCGGCGAATGGGTCAATAGCGCCAATAACCAGAAGGTCATAAATACAAAACCCGCTGTCAGCGCGATTTCTTGCGCGAAGCGTCGAAAGCCTGTCGGCTTGAGATCGCTGTCAGTGGAATTGGCGCGACGGTCGTTATTGAGGGTGTGGAGCGAATAAGTCATGTCTGGAAGCGGAGCTTACCCGAGGGCCAGCCCCTCTCAAAAGAGGGAATGGAAGGGTTTCTTACAATCAAGTGTTAATTGTCTCTTCAGAAAAGCACTTTTTTACATGTCTTCCATCCAACACGCACAAGTTTTGATCCTGGGATCTGGCCCTGCTGGCTACAGCGCGGCAGTTTATGCCGCCCGCGCTAATTTAAAGCCCTTATTGATAACTGGCATGGCCCAAGGCGGCCAATTGATGACCACCACGGACGTGGACAACTGGCCTGCTGACGTCCATGGAGTGCAAGGACCAGAGCTAATGCAAAGATTCCAACAACATGCTGAACGCTTTAACACGCAAATCGTGTTTGATCACATCAACCAGGTTGATTTCTCCAAGCGCCCTTTTACTCTCAAAGGAGACAGCGGTACCTACACCTGTGACGCGCTCATCTTGTGTACCGGAGCCTCAGCTAAGTATTTAGGCCTCCCCTCTGAAGAAGCGTTTATGGGGCGCGGTGTTTCCGGTTGCGCAACCTGTGATGGGTTTTTCTACCGTGAACAAGTGGTGTGCGTAGTAGGCGGAGGAAATACTGCGGTGGAAGAAGCCCTGTACTTGTCCAATATTGCTAGCAAAGTGCATTTGGTCCACCGTCGCGACAAATTCAAAGCTGAAGCGATCATGGTCGATAAGCTGATGGAGAAGGTAGCAGCTGGAAAAATTGTTCTCCAAACCCACAGCACATTGGATGAAGTGCTAGGTGACGCCTCTGGCGTGACGGGCGTGCGCCTCAAAAGTACCACAGACGGCGCAACACGCGAGATAGCGCTCCAAGGCTGCTTTATTGCCATCGGGCACCAGCCCAATACCGATATTTTTACGGGCCAAGTAGAAATGAAAAACGGCTATATCGTTACCCGTAGCGGTTTGCAAGGTTTTGCCACGATGACCAGCGTACCCGGCATTTTTGCTGCCGGAGATGTGCAAGACCATGTCTACAGGCAAGCTATTACTAGCGCAGGTACGGGCTGCATGGCGGCTTTGGACGCTCAGCGCTTCCTAGAGCAAGGCGCGCCTTGAGTTTTTGGCTATAATCATGAGCTTTGCTGTAATTGGCAAACTTGGGTTACCGCCACCCTATCTGGCGAGGTGAGGAACAGACGTCAGTCTGTTCTGTTTATGTAAAAGATGGAGTGTCCGCATGGCACGCGTATGTGAAATAACGGGCAAAGGCCCGATGACGGGAAACAATGTTTCCCACGCCAACAACAAAACCAAGCGTCGGTTCTTACCGAATCTGCAATACCGCCGCTTCTGGGTGGAGTCAGAGAACCGCTGGGTTCGTCTTCGCGTCTCTAGCGCAGCATTGCGCCTGATCGACAAAAACGGCATTGACGCTGTGCTCGCAGACTTGCGCGCTCACGGCCAAGCTTGATTCACACCATTTAAAAGGAAAAAATCATGGCATCCAAAGGCGGACGCGAAAAAATCAAGCTGGAATCCAGCGCTGGTACGGGTCACTTCTACACAACCAGTAAAAACAAGAAAACCATGCCCGAGAAAATGACGATCATGAAGTTTGATCCCAAAGCTCGCAAGCATGTGGAATACAAAGAAACCAAGTTGAAGTAATTTGGCTTTGCACAATTAAAAAACCCGCCTAGGCGGGTTTTTTAGTCTTCAAGATAAAGGCTTAAAGGCGCACAGCGCGTAAACCTATTGCGAACTCTTGCAAAGCCGCAATGCCGCTAGCCTCTGCGCGCTTGCACCACGCCTGCAAATCTTTGGTCAGTTGCTCACGGTTTAAGTGGGTGTTGAGCCACAGTTGGCGCAACTCCTCGCGCATGGACACCATGGTGTCGACGTTAGGCATAGCGGCGCGGGCTTGGGCAAGTTGCTCCATCACGCGGGCAGGAATCTTTTCAAAATCACGGTGCATCCAGCGCTTGGCATCAGCCAATACAGAGTCAGCAGGTAATGTCGACAGCGCGGCGATTTCTTGTTTAAGTTCCAAGCGCAATTGGCGGGCGTAATTGGCCATCACTTCGTAACGGTTGGCAATCACAGCCTCGAGGGTCTTCTCGTCTGCTACGGGTTGGATGTCACCGAAAGCAAGCTTGGGAGGCGTCTTTTTGACGCTGGCCAATCCAAATGCTTGCAAGATACGGATGTACGTCCAGCCCAAATCGAACTCGTAAGGCTTGACCGACAACTTGGCGGAAGTGGGATAGGTGTGGTGGTTGTTGTGCAACTCTTCCCCACCGATGATGATGCCCCAAGGCACAAGATTGGTGCTGGCGTCCGGCGCTTCAAAGTTGCGATATCCCCAATAGTGCCCCGCGCCATTGATGATGCCGGCAGCGGTCACAGGGATCCACATCATTTGCACGGCCCAAACGGTCAAGCCCAAAGCACCAAACAAGGCCAAATCAACGATCAGCATGATGGCCACACCTTGCCAAGAAAAACGGCTGTACACATTTCTTTCAATCCAGTCATCAGGCGTGTTGTGTCCGTAACGCTCGAGAGTTTCTTTGTTTTTAGATTCTTTGCGATACAACTCAGCGCCAGAGAGTAAAACCGTTTTGATGCCGTGCACATGGGGACTGTGGGGGTCTTCGGCCTGCTCGCACTTCGCATGGTGTTTGCGGTGGATAGCAGTCCACTCTTTGGTCACTTGGCCAGTGGTGAGCCACAACCACAGACGGAAAAAATGTGCGGGCAGTGGATGCAGATCTAGCGCGCGGTGTGCGCTATAGCGGTGCAAGTAAATCGTGACACTGGCAATGGTGATGTGGGTGAGCACTAACGTCGCCAATAGAACTTGCCAACCCGACAAGTCCAGAATGCCATGGATGAGCCAATTCAGGGTGGCATCAGCCCAAGGCGAGTCTAAAAATAACATGCGGTGCTTTCAATTCCGTAGATAAAGCCATTCTACTTGGCGGTCCAAGCGGCAGCAAAGAAGCCGTCGCTAGCATGTAAATGCGGCCATAAGCGCAAATACAAGCCGTCAGCCGAACATAAAGACGCAGCGTCAGTAACTTTCAAGGCCTGTAAAGTTTCTGAGACAGACAGCGGCGTAAATTCAGGATGCGCTGCGCTAAACGCTTGGGCAATCGCCTCGTTCTCTTCCGGTAACAAACTACACGTGGCGTACACCAAGCGCCCGCCAGACTTCAACAAGCGCGCAGCACTGGCCAAGATAGCCATCTGTTTGACGGTAAGTTCCGCCACCGATTGCGGCGACTGACGCCATTTCAAGTCAGGATTGCGGCGCAGAGTTCCCAAGCCAGAACATGGCGCGTCGACCAACACGCGGTCCATCTTGCCGCTCAAACGTTTGATGCGGTCATCCCGCTCGTGGGCAATGGCAGCGGGATGCACGTTCGATAACTTGCTGCGAGCGAGTCGCGGTTTCAAAGCCTCCAAGCGATGGCCCGAGGTGTCAAACGCGTACAAGCGCCCAGTGCTTCGCATGGACGCACCGATCGCCAAAGTTTTGCCGCCAGCGCCAGCACAAAAGTCACACACCATTTCGCCGCGCTTGGCGTCTAGCAACAAAGCCAGCAATTGCGAGCCTTCGTCTTGCACTTCAACCGCGCCGCGAGAAAACAAGTCAAGTTGCGACAAAGCAGGCTTGCCTTGGATACGCAAGCCCCAAGGAGAAAACGGCGTGGGGGTGGCTTGGATGCCCGCAACTTTCAGTTCTTTTTGCACGTCTTCACGTTTGTCGGTGAAGGTATTGACGCGCAAATCTAAGGGCGCCGAAGAATTGAGTTGCGCCACCAAAGGCCAAAACCCGTCACCGACTTGCGCTTTTAAAGGCTCGACCAACCACTCGGGCAGATTGTGCCGATGGCGCTCCAACAAATCTGAAGTTTGCACTTTGGCGCAGGCTTCTAACCAAGCGGCTTCTTGTTTGTTGAGTGCACCAAATAAAAAATCGAGCGGGTTATAGCTGGGTTTTCCTTGGCGGTTAGCACCGACTTGCAAATGGTCGGCAAACCCCAAAATCGCTAATCGTCTCTCCTTGGGCCCCGAGCCAGAGGGCGCCAAATGGTCGTAGCGCAGTTTGTTGCGTAAGACGTTGTAGGTGGTTTCAGCCAAGGCCGCACGCTCGCGCGGGCCAAAGGCATAGGTTTTACGGTAGTCTCTAAAAAACTTGGACACCACCGCGTCAGCGGGGTGCTCAAACTTCAGGGTCAGGCGAACAAGCTCAGTACAAGCTTCTAACAGGGCGTTGGGATGCATGCCTGCATTGTCCCACCCACATTAAGCAAAAACGCCAGCCGTGTCTTGCATATGCGCAGACACCTCACCCAAATGGTGAAGGCTATCGCCAAAAGTCATCTCGAGCTGGGTTAGCTTCTTGAAATAGTGGCTGACGATGTACTCGTCCGTCACGCCAATACCCCCATGCAACTGCACTGCTTCTTGCCCGATGTGGCGCATGGATCGACCGATTTGGTACTTGGCGCGGCTCATGGCGCGGCTGCGTTCTGCGGGGCTGTCGTTGAGTTTCAAGGTGGCGTAGTAACTCATGGAGCGACCGAGTTCGAGTTGCATTTTCATGTCCGACACGCGGTGGCGCAGGGCTTGGAAGCTTGCAATCGCCACACCAAATTGTTTGCGTGTGTTCATGTACTCAACGGTGATGGCCAAGGTTTTGTCCATCACGCCCACAGCTTCGGCGCACAAGGCAGCAATACCGATGTCCACGGCATGCGCCACAGCCTCTTGACCCTTGAGGCTTACCAACGCTGCAGGGGCGTTATTCAGAACCAACTCCGCAGCGCGGCTGCCATCTTGGGTGACATAACCACGTGTCGTCACGCCGCTTGCGCCTTTAGCCACTAGGAACAAGGCAATAGAACCATTAGCCATAGCAGGTACCAACCAAGCGTCTGCATGGTCACCAGCAGCTACCACGCTCTTGGCACCGGTAATCGTCCAAACATCGCCTGCGGCTTTGGCTTGTGTCTCACAGACCTTGGGGTTGTAACGCGCTTTGCGTTCTTGGTGCGCCAGCACCACCAAGGCCTCGCCACCAGCCACCTTTGCGCACCATTCAGTCTGCAGCCCTGATGGGGCGTAGTGAGACAAAACAGCGCCAGCAATCAAGGTATGCGCCAAGGGTTCGAGCACGATGCCGCGTCCCAACTCTTCCATCACCACCATGCCTTCGACGGGGCCCATGCCCAATCCGCCAAGCTCTTCGGGGATATACAAACCGCCCAAGCCAAGTTCGGCCAGTTCATTAAATGCTGCGCGCGAAAACCCACCCTCGGCCACGATCTGTTTACGGCGCTCAAAGTCGTAGCCCTTGTCCACCCATTTGCGAACCGCGTCGCGCAGCTGTTCTTGTTCGTCAGAAAAATTGAAGTCCATGATTTATCCCAGTACGGTTTGCGCGACGATATTGCGTTGCACTTCGTTAGAACCACCGTAAATCGTGGTTTTACGCATATTGAAGTAGGTAGACGCCAAAGGCGCGTTGTGCGGAGTGCCGCCGAGCCACAAACTATTGAGCGCGACATCGCCTTGCCATCCGGCTTGCATGGCTTCTTCGATAAAAGGCAAGCTGGCCGGGCCCGCCGCCAGCATCATGAGTTCGCTATAGCGCTGTTGAATTTCGCTGCCGCGGATTTTGAGTAAGCCTGCAATGTCTAAAGTTTGTTTGCCTGATTTCTCGGCAGACAACACGCGCAAGACCAGCATCTCGAGTGCCACCACGTCAACTTCGAGTTTGGCGATTTCATCGCGGAAGCGCAGCGCTTCCGCGCCCCCTGTCGCTGGGTCGTACACGCCTTCGGCTTTGGCCACACGCTTCAAACGCTCCAACTCGCGCTTGGCGCGGTTGACATCGGCAATATTGGTGCGCTCATGCGCCAACAAATGCTTGGCGTAGGTCCAGCCTTTGTTTTCTTCACCGATCAGGTTTTCAGCGGGTACTTTGACATTGTCAAACCACACCTCATTGACCTCGCATTCGCCATCGAGCAACTTAATAGGACGCACCGTGACGCCAAGAGACTTCATGTCAATCAGCAAAAAGGAAATGCCTGTTTGCGGTTTGCCTTCATTGCTGGTGCGGACCAAGCAAAAAATCCACTCGCCATATTGGCCCAAAGTGGTCCAGGTTTTTTGGCCATTCACCACATAGTGGTCGCCCACGCGTTCTGCGCGCGTTTTGACCGACGCGAGGTCTGACCCAGAACCAGGCTCGCTATAACCTTGGCTCCACCACACTTCGCCACTGGCGATACCGGGTAAAAAGCGCTGCTGCTGCTCAGGCGACCCAAAGGCCATGATCACTGGCGCCACCATCACAGGGCCAAAAGGCACAACACGCGGCGCGCCCGCCAAAGCGCATTCTTCTTCGAATAAATGCTTTTGCACGGCAGTCCAACCAGGCCCACCAAATTGCGTGGGCCAGCCATAGCCCAGCCAATTCTTCTTGCCCAAAATGCGCGCCCACTGCTGCATATCTTCACGCGTCAAACGCAAGGCGTTGTGCACCTTGTGTGATAGCTCTTTGGGCAAATTCGCATGCACCCAGGCACGCACTTCTTGGCGAAACGCCTCTTCTTCGGGGGTAAAGGCCAAATCCATTTGCAGAATTCCTTATGAGCTTTGATTGGTAGTTCTTTAACGTGTTGTTTTTAGTTAGCTGCGTTAACCAGCTTTTTTCACTAAGCCGGCGCATTATCCAAGCAATCGGCAATTTTTAGCACGACCGTGCTCTTTTTCCTGCCCATAGCGCCATAAATGCGGGCAAACCCCGGTCGATAATGCATCCCGCATGAAAAACATCGTCATCCTCATCTCCGGAAGTGGCTCCAATATGGACGCCATCATTCGCTGCGCTAAAGCCCAAAACTGGGAAATGCACTTCAAAGCGAAAGTTACAGCAGTCATAAGCAATAGACCATCGGCCAAGGGTTTAGGCCTCGCCCAAGATCACGGCGTCACAACCGAAGTGGTCGACCACACCACTTTCGCCAATGCCACCAATCCCAGAGAAGCCTTTGACACGGCACTAATAAAAGAGATAGATCAACACGCTCCAGCCTTGGTTGTACTGGCTGGCTTCATGCGCATCTTGACACCGATGTTCGTGGCCCATTACGCAGAGCGTTTGGTCAATATCCACCCTTCCCTGCTCCCCGCGTTTCCTGGCCTGCACACCCACCAACGTGCCATAGAAGCCGGCTGTAAATTTGCCGGAGCGACAGTACATCGGGTCAGCGCCGAGTTAGACCATGGGCCCATATTGGCGCAAGCAGTGGTACCAGTAATGAAAGACGACACGCCAGAAAGTTTGGCCGCAAGAGTGCTAACGCAAGAACACTTGATATACCCAGCCGCGATCGCAAAATTGTTAGAGAGTTAATTCACCGTAGGGGAGGCAGCTGGCTGCGGCTGACGATTTATCGGACCCCCATGAGGAAGCCGCAGTCAGCTGCCTCGCCGGAGCGAATGAAAACTAGGCCACCAACCGAGAACTCTTAGGCACATGCGCCAACAAAAACTCCATCTGGTCCGCCAAAATCCGACGGTTACGCAAAATAAAGTCTTCCCACAAACTAGGCACATAAGGCGTATAGAGCAAAGGCATCTTGGCCTGCTCCGGTGTGCGGTTGCCCTTACGGTGATTGCATGATTTGCAAGCTGTCACCACATTCATCCAGTGGTCCTTGCCGTTTTGACCAAAAGGTGTGATGTGCTCGCGTGTCAACTCGGTCTCGTGGAAATGGTTTCCACAGTAAGCGCAAATATTGCGGTCTCGGATAAATAACTTGGTGTTAGTCAAACCCGAACGTAAGTCAAAAGGATTGATTTTGGGTACGCCCTTGGTGCCGATGATGCTGTTGACCGTGATGATCGATTGCTGTCCTGTGATGGCGTTGGTGCCCCCATGGAAAACTGCTACCTCGCCGCCAGATTCCCAGCGTACATCGCCGGCTGCGTAGTGAATCACCGCTTGTTCAAGCGAAATCCAAGACTGTGGGAGTCCTTGCGCTGACAGTTTCAAGACCTTCAAAACACACCTCCATGAGAAGCATCGATAACTAACCAGTGAAACCAAATCAATCGACGACAATATAACCTTATTGAGTGACACTTTTATAAAAGTCACAAACTAAATTAAACATGCAAATTTTCAGAGGCTTTCACCATCTCGCCCAAGCCAAGGTATGTGCCTTAACTATTGGCAACTTTGATGGGGTTCATCGCGGGCATCAAGCTATGCTCGCACTGCTACAAAACGAAGCACGCCACCGCAGTGTTGCCAGTTGCGTGATGACGTTTGAGCCACATCCGCGCGATTACTTTGCCAGCTTATACAAACAACCTGATCTGGCCCCTGCTCGCATTGCTACCTTGCGCGACAAACTCAACGAGCTCGCAGCATGTGGCGTACAACAGTGCATCGTCTTGCCGTTCAATGAAAAATTTGCGGCCCAGTCGCCTGATGACTTTATTCACAACGTTTTAGTCCAAGGCCTTGGCGTCAAATATGTGCTGGTAGGCGACGACTTTCGCTTTGGCGCTAAACGCCTCGGCGACTACGCCATGCTCGACGCAGCTGGCGCACAACTCGGCTTTGATGTGGCGCGTATGAACAGCTACGAAGTGCGTGGCTTGCGCGTCTCGAGCTCTGCAGTGCGTGAAGCGTTAGCGAGGGGTGCCATGGAAGAAGTGGCCCAATTGCTAGGCCGTCCTTACGCCATCTCTGGCCACGTAGTGCACGGCCGCAAATTAGGGCGCGAATTGCAGTGCCCCACCCTCAATCTGCGCTTTGCCCATTGGAAACCAGCGGCAAAAGGTATCTTTGTGGTGCGTGTGCATGGATTGCAAGAAACACCATTGCAAGGCGTTGCCAATTTGGGAGTTCGTCCTTCGCTGGACCCTAACGATGTCAACGGCGGACGCGTCTTACTGGAAACCCATTGTCTTGACTGGCCAGCGAGCCTCGGCGCAGAGGGGGGCTACAGTAAAATTATTCGGGTTGAACTGTTGCATAAATTGCACGACGAGTTGGCCTACGACGGTATGGACGCCTTGAAACAAGGCATACACAAAGACTGCGAAGACGCACGTACCTGGTTCGCAGCACACACCTAACACCATGACCGAAAAAAACAATTACCGCGCCACCCTCAATATGCCCGACACGCCATTTCCGATGCGTGGCGATTTACCCAAACGCGAACCGGCTTGGGCTAAAAGTTGGACCGATGACGGCTTGTACAAAAAGCTTAGGGTGGCTAGACACGGTCAACCCTTATTTGTCTTGCACGATGGCCCACCTTATGCGAACGGCAAACTGCATATTGGCCATGCGTTGAACAAAGTATTGAAAGACATGATCGTCAAATCCCGCCAATTGGCTGGCTTTGATGCGCAATACATCCCCGGATGGGACTGCCATGGTTTACCGATCGAAAACGCCATTGAAAAGCTCCACGGCCGCAAACTCAGTCGAGACGACATGCAGGCCAAAAGCCGCGCGTTCGCCACCGAGCAAATAGACCAACAACGCGAAGACTTCCAACGCTTAGGCGTTTTAGGCGATTGGGAACGCCCTTACCGCACCATGGATTTCGGCAACGAAGCCGGTGAAATCCGCGCCTTCAAACGCGTGATCGAGCGAGGTTTTGTGTATCGCGGTTTGAAACCTGTGTATTGGTGCTTTGACTGCGGCTCATCTTTAGCTGAATTTGAAATTGAATACGCTGACAAAAAGAGCGACACCTTAGACGTTGCCTTTCTATGCGCCCAACCTGAAAAACTAGCAGCCGCTTTTGGCCTGCCGAAGCTCAGCAAAGAAGCCTTCGCAGTCATCTGGACCACCACCGCATGGACCATCCCTGCTAACCAAGCACTCAACCTCAACCCAGAATTGACATACGCCTTGGTCGACACCGAACGCGGCTTGTATATGTGTGCTGAGAGTTTGGTGGAGAAATGTTTGGAACGCTGGCAGCTCAGCGGCAAAGTTGTAGCTACAACAGTCGGCAAAAAACTCGACCTCATCGAATTCCATCATCCACTCGCACACGTCGACGCTGGCTTTGCCCGCACTGCGCCTGTCTATTTGGCTGACTACGCCACTGCAGATGACGGCACCGGCATCGTCCACAGCGCGCCTGCGTATGGCGTGGATGACTTCAATTCATGCGTGGCACACGGTTTGAAATACGACAACATCTTGAACCCTGTGCAAGGTAATGGCGCATATGCCGCTGAGTTCGCTTTGTTTGGCGGCCAACATATTTGGAAAGCTGTTCCTGTTATTTTGGAAGCGCTAAAAAATGCCAACCGATTGATGGCTACACATGGCATCAGCCACAGCTATCCGCATTGCTGGCGCCACAAAACGCCAGTGATCTACCGTGCCGCTGCGCAGTGGTTTGTGCGCATGGATGCGGGCGTTGGCGTCTTCACCACGCACAAAGCGCCTAAGACTTTGCGCCAACTCGCCCTCGATGCAATCGAGCAGACCCAGTTCTATCCCGAAAACGGCAAGACCCGTTTGCGCGACATGATTGCCAACCGCCCTGACTGGTGCATCTCACGCCAGCGCAGTTGGGGCGTGCCTGTGCCGTTCTTGTTACACAAAGACAGTGGTGAATTGCATCCTGGCACGCTAGAGATTTTGGATATTGCAGCCGACATGGTGCAGGCTGGTGGCATTGAATCTTGGAGCCGCGCCACTGTGGAAGATATTTGCTCAGCGCTTGCCAAAACTGGCAAAACTTTTAACGCTGCAACTTCCGACTACACCAAGAGCACTGATATCTTGGAAGTGTGGTTCGACAGCGGCTCCACATTCGAACACGTACTGCGCGGCAGCCACAAAGACGCTTATGACCGCGAGCCTTTCCACGCGCAAGGTCCTGAAGCAGACTTGTATCTAGAAGGCCACGACCAACACCGCGGTTGGTTCCACTCGTCTCTCTTACTAGGCTGCGCCTTGTATGACCGCGCACCCTACCGCGGTTTGTTAACCCACGGATTTGCTACCGACGGCCAAGGCCGCAAGATGAGCAAGTCATTGGGCAACACTGTGGTGCCGCAAGAAGTCACCGACAAACTTGGCGCCGAAATCGTGCGCCTGTGGGTAGCGTCTACTGACTACTCAGGCGACCTCAACATCGACGACAAAATCTTGGCGCGCGTGGTCGACACCTATCGCCGCGTTCGCAACACTTTGAAGTTCTTGATGGCCAACACCAGCGACTTCGACGTGACGAAAGACGCTGTGCCTTACGACCAGTTGTTGGAAATCGATCGCTATGCACTGTCACGTGCAGCCGAATTACAAGCGGAAATCGTAGGCACGCACAACACCGCTGTCGGCTTATTTGAAGGCGGGCATTTCGGCCAGTATGAATTCCATCCTGTTGTCTCAAAATTGCAGTTGTATTGCTCGGAAGATTTAGGCGCTTTCTATCTGGATGTGCTCAAAGACCGTCTCTACACCACGGCCAATGCATCGCTATCACGTCGTAGCGCACAAACGGCGCTCTACACCATCACCCAAGCGATGTTGCGTTGGATGGCGCCCTTCTTGAGCTTTACCGCTGAAGAAGCATGGCGTGTGATGGGCACATCGCCTTCCATCTTTTTTGAAACGTATACGCAATTAGCAGCGCCCAACGCGACATTGGTTAACAAGTGGCGCACCATCCAAGATGTGCGCGAACTCGCTAACAAAGAAATTGAAAGCAAACGGAGTGCTGGTTTAATTGGTGCATCTTTACAAGCTGAATTGACGATTGCATGTGAAGGCGCCACGTTCGAGGCTTTAACTTCATTGGGTGATGATTTGAAGTTTGTCTTCATCACCTCCAAAGTGACGCTCGTTCGTCAAGCAGGCGATCTTCACATCAACGTCAAAGCCAGCGAAGCCGTGAAGTGCGAACGCTGCTGGCACTACAGCGAAGATATCGGTCACGATGCGGCACACCCCACTTTGTGTGGTCGCTGCACTAGCAATCTTTACGGCTCTGGCGAAGTACGCCACTTCGCATAATTTACGTCTCTTATGGCACGTCACACCTTCATCCGCAGCACGACCTCTTACTGGTTGTGGATTGGTATGGCAATCGTGATTTTGTTGGCCGACCAGTTCACCAAAGTGTTGATCATCAGCACTTACCAATTGGGCGAGGGTTTTCCTGTCACTAGTTTTTTCAATATCGTGCGCGTGCACAACGAAGGTGCTGCATTTTCATTTTTAGCCAATGCTGGCGGTTGGCAACGATGGTTTTTTACGGGCATAGGCTCTATTGCAACTATCGCCATCATCTGGATGCTGACGCAACATGCGCACCAAAAATTATTTGGATTTGCCTTAGCGTGCGTATTAGGTGGCGCAGTAGGCAATGTGATCGACCGCGTGATGTATGGCTACGTGGTCGATTTCTTAGACTTCTATTACGCGGGCATACACTTCCCTGCATTTAATCTTGCAGACAGCGCCATTACTTTGGGCGCTGTCTGCTTGATATTGGATGAAATTGTCAGAGTTCGCAGAGGTCACTAGGTTAGTAAGCTAGGCAGTACTTCAACTACCCCATTGACAAGGCTTGGTAGATTTGTACAATTCGACTTTTCAAAAGTCATTTTGTACAAATGTTGCAACCCATCAACCAGATACAACGGAGAGCGCAAAACTCACTCAAAAGACTGAGCAAAGGGTTTCCAGTTGTAGCGCTAACAGGTCCGCGTCAATCTGGAAAGACAACGCTTGCTTGTAGCGTTTTCCCCAAAAAACCTTACCGCACACTGGAAGATCCTGAAACTAGGCAACTTGCACTATCCGATCCGCGTGCATTTCTTGCGCAATTTCCAGAAGGGGCAATACTGGATGAAATTCAGCGCACTCCTGAGCTTTTCTCTTACCTACAAGGTGTCGTTGATGCTAAACAGCAAATGGGCCTGTTTGTCATCACAGGCTCACAGCAATTTGGACTATTAGAGGCCATTACACAATCTTTAGCTGGCAGAGTTGGGTTGGTAGAGTTACTTCCGCTCAGCCTTTCTGAAATTGCTAGCGCTCAGAAAGTTAGCCCTCATGTCCACAATCAATTGATGTTCACTGGTGGGTATCCAGCCCTGCATAACAAGAGACGCTCAAAATCTTTGCGGCCAACTGACTGGTTCAGGGCTTATGTAACTACGTATGTCGAGCGCGATGTTCGACAGGTACTCGGTGTTCGGGATTTAGCAAGTTTCGAGCGTTTTGTAAGAATGTGTGCGTCACGTAGCGGTCAACTTCTCAATCTACAGGCCCTTGCTTCAGACTGCGGTATCAGCGTAACCAATGCGCGCCAATGGATGAGTGTCTTAGAGACCAGTTACGTCGTTAGACTTCTTCAACCTTGGCATGAAAATTTTGGCAAGCGCTTAGTCAAGATGCCAAAGCTATATTTCCTAGATACAGGTT
>JAGWXI010000122.1 GCA_018969975.1 Burkholderiales bacterium | reverse complement strand
ATTGCTGTAATACGGCATACGGTTTTGAGCTCCGGCATGCATAAAGCCAAAACGTGCGCCCCATGCATTTTTTGACCACAAAGCATCTGCGCCCAACCGCATAGGCGCAATGCGAGGCATGGGCCGTCCATTGGTTAAATCATCGGCACGCACCATGTCAGCGCGCAACTCCAAATCAACAGCGCCATGTTGTGCGTCGTTAGAGAGCAGCGCTTGTTGACCACCGACCATACGAAGTTTGGCGTTTGACTCCAGGCCTATCAATCTGGCGCGTACGCCTTGGAAGTTGTAGACAGGTAAATCAGTAGAGGTACCCACTGCCCCCGCAGAAGTTTTGTAGCTACCAGAAGACTGCAAAGAAATGAAGTTCGCAAACTCCGAAGTAAATGCAGTCACACCCAATTTGTGTAGTCCGTTTTTCCATTCGCCACCTAAATCGAGTTGCGTGGCTTTTTCTAAAGCCATGGTGGAAGAACCAATTTCATAGGCGCCCGTGGCTGCATGCGGGCCATAGGCAAACAACTCATAGTCTTTAGGTGCACGTTGGCTGGTAGTGATGTTGCTCGTTAGTTGCCAACCGTTTTGCATTTCTCCCTCACGCAAATTACGCATCACACCTAAGGCAAAGCTCATTGGGTTGAAGGTCTTGGTTTGGGCAGCGTTTTCGTTGTTAGGGCCAATGCTTTCCAAAGACTGCACACTCACAGACTCAGAGCGCGCGCCTGCCGTCCACTGACCCCATGGTGTTTTTAAAGCTTGGTAGGTAAAGAGTGCTGTGCTTTGGGTTCGACTGGTGGGCACGAATTTTTCGCTTCCTACTGCATGTAAATTGTTACGCTCACGCTGCAATCCAATCGTGCCTTCCAGTTTTAATCCGTTACCTAAAGCCACGCTTCGTTGCCTTGCTTCCAGTCGCATGTCTAAGCCACCGTTATCAAACTGTGTGCCTGCCACGTTGCTGGTGTACTCTGTGTGCGAATACTGTGTGTAGCCGCCTTGAAACTTCACATCTTGAAACCAATCACCCACATCGCGTAACTTTCCCTCAAGCGCATGATGACGACGCACCATGCCAATGGTCACATACTCCTCGGCTACTGTCCCGTAGGTGCTTTTATATTCACTAGTTGAAAGACCTAGGTAACCTCTGTCAAACAACAAGGTTCCGCCGACAGCGCCACCTTTGGTATTGCTTGCGGAATTACACAGTTTTACGGAATTCACGCCACTCTTACATGACATGTTTTTGGGCACCTTCAAATTCTGCGTGCGTCTGTCAAAAGCATCTACATGGATGGCGAACTTATCAGTCCCCGTCTCCACCATGGCGCCTGTGCTTCGCTCATTAGCAGCACCGCCAGCACGCACTTCGGCCTTACCCATCACGCCACCTTTGGCATCGAATGCGCGTTCACGGGCAATGCGGTTGTCAATCACATTCACCACGCCACCAATAGCGCTTCCGCCATAAAGCAAAGTAGCAGGGCCGCGCAAAATTTCAATGCGTTCAGTGGTGAGTGGGTCCATCGGTACCGCATGGTCAAAACTCAAACCCGAGACATCCATATTCGCACCGCTGTTTTGCAATAGGCGAATGCGGTCGCCGTCCATGCCGCGTATGGTCGGCCGTCCCACATTGGGGCCGAAAGAACTATTGGCGATACCTGGTAAGTTGTCTAAGGTTTCACCCAGCGTGGATCCCAGACGTTGGGCGAGTGCTGCGCCCGAGAGTTGCTGGGCCGGCACCAATAAACCTGTGTTCTCTAAAGACCGCGCAGTGATGGTGATGTCATCTAAACGCGTTGTATGCGGGTCTTGGACACTTTGCGCATTCGCAGATAAGTGCGCAAAACACATTAGGCTCGCCACATAGGCAAGCGAATGAGGGAAATTTCGAAATTTCATAAAACTATCCTGTTCACAAAGAAATGACAACGCTCAGAGCTAAGCCCTTAGCGCAAACTAAATGTCAAATCAAAGAAAGAACAGGCGGGCCTCGGGCCGCATAAAACCGCTCGAACAGCGCAAAGCGTTCGAGCAATACAAGACCCAACCATATTGCGGGCGCAGGAATATAACTATCTATGTGCAAAGCATGTTGCAAGGCGTCAGGACAGGCTTGGTCAAACAACTGGCAGTCCGTCAAACTTTGATGCTCACCCCATAAATCAGCAAAAAATAGTGCTTCTTCTGCGGTACTACTTGGCAAATGTGTTGGCCTTTGCTGCGCCACTGCAAGATCTTGCAATGTTTGCGTCACGCGCTGTGCCGCACTTTCTTGATGCACGATACGGTGCACAAAGGTCAAGGTCTGCAGGCACACCAGTGCCAGCAGCGCCCACATCAACCATCGGCGAAAATCCAACAGCTGCCGCATCAAGCGCGCACCTTATTCGAAAAAGTCTGTAAAAACTTCTTGACCTTAGGTGCCACCACAAACGCGCAATATCCTTGGTTGGGATGGTTCTCAAAATAATCTTGGTGGTAATCCTCAGCGCTGCTGTAGTTGTGCAGCATCTCGATTTCAGTTACCACTTTGCCTTGCATCGCCTGATTGACTTGGTCACATACGCTTTGCGCAACATCGCGATCGGTTGCTAGGCTGAGATAAATGCCACTGCGGTACTGGGTACCCACGTCATTGCCTTGGCGGTTCAAGGTGGTCGGGTCGTGGATGACGAAAAATATCTCTAGCAACTCACGCAAACTGATGGTTTTCGGGTCATAGCGCAACTGCACCACCTCGACATGCCCCGTATTGCCATCGCAAACTTGTTCGTAGGTAGGATTTTGAACATGGCCATTGCAATAGCCTGATTCCACGTCCATCACGCCTTGCACGCGGTCAAACACGGCCTCCGTGCACCAGAAGCAACCACCACCCAAGGTAATCACTGGGTAATCGCCGAGGTTGTCGAGAAGGGGCTGTGATTGAGACATAACCCGCGATTTTAGGCTTTCGGCCACCGCAGACTTTACTTAGCCCATGTGATGCCCCAAATACACAGGAAATGAAGCCGATCGGCTATATTACTAACCAGTCAGTCATTAATTTAAATCTGTGTCTTCCGCATCCCCCCTCCTCGTTATTGATCCCCACCACAAACGTGAACGACGTAAGCAAGCCCGCCCAGGCGAGTTGTTGCAAGCAGCCTTGTCTTTGTTTGTGGAAAAAGGTTTTGCTGCTACCCGCGTCGAGGAAGTTGCTGCACTTGCAGGCGTGTCCAAGGGCACTTTGTTTTTGTATTTCGAAACCAAAGAAGACCTGCTCAAAGCTGTTATTCGCGAAAACATTGCGAATTTGTTTCCAGCATGGAATGAGGAGTTCAACAGTTTCAAAGGTAGTAGCAGCGAAATGTTGCGCTACGCCATGCGTTCTTGGTGGGAACGTATTGGAAACACGCCGGCCAGTGGCATTCCTAAGTTGGTCATGGGCGAAGCCCAAAACTTTCCTGAAATTGCCAACTTCTATCACGCCGAAGTCATCGAACCTGGTGTTGCCTTGATTCGCCGCATCTTGCAGCGCGGTATCGATACGGGCGAATTCCGCACGATTGAGCTTGACCAAGCGGTGCACACGGTTTACGCCCCGATGATTTTTCTGATGATGTGGAAAAACTCTATGGGCTTGTGTTCTTCCGGTATTCAGATAGACCCTGAGCGCTTTATAGAAATGCAGGTGGACGTTTTGCTCCACGGCATCACTGTTTAAAACACTGCATTGCAGATGAGTCCTATGAAAATAACAACCCGTCGTATCGTCATTGCCCTCATCTTGTTGGCATTGGCTATTGGCATTTGGCGAGCACTTTCTGCCAAGCGCACCCAGCAGCTCGCCGCCACAGATGCAGCGCAATTGCAAGCCCAAATCGAACTCTCCAACAACGACGTCTTCACTGCCGAGATTCGCGAAATTACCCAAGGATTAGCTGTCTCCGGTACTGTGAAGGCATTGAATTACGCAGTCATCAAAGCACGCGTAGCGGGTGAGTTAAAAGAAATCAAAGTACGTGAAGGCGACTCTGTTTCTGCTGGACAAGTGTTGGCCCGTATTGATCCAGTGGAATACCAGCGTCGCTTTGAGCAAGCGCAAGAACAAGCCAGCGCGGCCAAGTCACAAATGGAGATCGCCCAACGCCAATGGGACACCAATAAGGCCTTGGTCGATCAAGGCTTTATCTCAAAAACGGCTCTAGATAATTCACTGGCCTCTTTCCAAGGCGCAGTGGCTAGTCATAAGGCGGCTATTGCTGGCGCAGATGTCGCGCGTA
>JAGWXI010000035.1 GCA_018969975.1 Burkholderiales bacterium | reverse complement strand
CGCTTGCGTCAAACGCTGGGCGTGTGGCGGGTATTCCAAGTCAAAATAATTAGGAGAGTCGCGGTCTAAAAACCGCTGCGCCAGCGTGCTCTTGCCTGCTTGACGCGGGCCGACCAACATAACGCCGCGCGAACGAGACAAAGCGCGTTCAACGGTTTTTTCAAGTTCAGTACGTTCGAGCATGGATGCTCATGGTAAAGCGGACCTCATTTGATCAATCACCGCCTTGTAATCGGGTTTGCCAAAAATCGCACTACCCGCCACAAACGTATCGGCGCCAGCTTCTGCAACCCGTCTAATGTTGTCTACTTTGATGCCACCATCAACTTCCAAGCGAACATCGCGCCCGCTAGCGTCAATCAATTTGCGAACTTTTTCAATTTTGCGTAAAGCCGAGTCGATAAAGCTTTGCCCGCCAAAGCCCGGGTTCACGCTCATGATGAGGATGAGGTCGATATCGTCTATCGTCCACTCCAGCACATCGAGCGGCTCGGCGGGGTTGAACACCAAGCCTGCTTTTACGCCATGGCTTTTGATCGCTTGGATGCTGCGGTGCACATGGTCGCAGGCGTCGGGGTGAAAGCTGATCAAATCAGCGCCAGCTTGGGCGAAGGCGGAGGCTAAGGCGTCAACAGGGGAAACCATCAAATGCACATCGATCGGCACCGCTTGACCAGAAGCGGTTTTGGCATGAGGCTTCAAGGCTTGGCAGACCATAGGCCCGAACGTCAGGTTGGGCACGTAGTGGTTGTCCATCACATCAAAGTGGATCCAATCGGCGCCCGCAGCGATGACGGTTTGCACTTCTTCGCCCAAACGGGCGAAGTCGGCAGACAAAATGGAAGGGGCAATTCGAAAGGTGGAAGTGGCGCGTGTCATGGGAGGATTATTTCACCTCCGCCATTACCCTTATGGGTAGCGCCTTGGGCTTGCGTCAAAATCAGTCCCATGCACCGTTACTCATTCCAAGTCGAAGTCCACCCGCAATACCTGCCCGAGCAGTCTGACCCAGACGCGTCGCTCTATGTATTTGCGTACACCATCACCATCACGAACACCGGCACCATCCCTGCGCAGCTGATCTCGCGCACCTGGAATGTGAACGACGCCGAAGGCATGCACGAAAAAATTAGAGGTCTGGGCGTAGTCGGCCACCAACCACTCCTGAAACCTGGCGAGCAGTTTGAATACACCAGCGGAACCCGCTTGCGCACACCGACCGGCACCATGCACGGCAGTTACTTTTGTGTCGCCGAAGATGGTGAAAAGTTTGACGTCGACATTCCGATGTTTGTGCTCGACGCATTGAGCAACGATCCCTCCAAACGCAATTTGCACTGAATTGCATGGGCGAATTCGACCTGATCACGCGCTATTTCAAACGCCCATCCCAGCGCGCAGTGCTAGGTGTCGGTGACGATTGCGCCTTACTGGCACCTACCTCCGGCATGCATATGGCGATTTCCAGCGACATGCTGGTGGAAGGACGCCATTTCTTGAGCACAGTAGACCCTGCCCGCCTAGGCCACAAAGCACTCGCCGTCAACTTGAGCGACTTGGCTGCCTGCGGTGCCGAACCCACAGCATTTACGCTGGCCTTATCGCTGCCGCGCATCGACGAAGTGTGGCTAGAGGGGTTTTCAACAGGTCTACTACAACTTGCTAACGAACACCGTTGCGAACTGGTAGGCGGCGACACCACGCAAGGCCCTTTGAATATTTGCATCACCGCATTTGGCGAAGTGCCGCCTGGTGACGCCTTGCTGCGGCAAAACGCACAAGTAGGCGACGATATTTACGTTAGCGGCACCGTCGGTGACGCACGCTTGGCGCTAGAAGTATTTCGTGGCACGCAAGCAATAGACGCAAAAGCTTTTGAAGCGGTACGCGCGCGTATGGAAACGCCCACACCGCGCATTGCATTAGGTATTGCTCTTCGCGCCATTGCCAACGCTGCGATTGATGTGAGCGACGGTTTGTTGGGTGACTTAGGCCACATCTTGCAACGCTCACAAGTGGGCGCACAGATCGACACCACATGGCTACAACACAGCAACACATTTGGCGAAGACGCGCAAGCCGCGGGCATCAGCCTAACACTGGCGCATCTGCCGTGGAACAAACGCATCGAGTTCGCTCTGGCTGGGGGAGACGACTACGAACTGTGTTTCACCGCGCCGGTGCACCAGCGCGAAATGGTGCATGCTGCCGCATGGGAAAGCAACACACCCGTTACACGCATCGGTCGTATTACGCAAACGCAGGGCTTGGTGGTAACAGATCCTGAAGGCCACCCAATCACGCGGCGCTTTGCTTCGTTTGACCATTTCGCTTAAGCCCCATGGTGAACCCACTATTGAACCGGCAATTTTTAATGGCCCATGCCGCCCACTTGATAGCTCTGGGCTTTGGATCGGGTTTAAGCCGCTTAGGAGCGGGCACTGTCGGCACGCTATGGGCGTGGGCACTATTTTTGGTTCTGCAGATCTGGCTAACACCCGCCTCCATGGGCATCTTGATAGGTGCATCCACACTACTCGGTTGGTGGGCCTGCACCGTTACCGCAAAACACTTGGGAGTAGCAGATCCGGGCGCCATTGTGTGTGACGAAATCATCGCCTTCTGGTTGGTCTTGTGGCTCATCACCCCATGCAGTTGGTTAGCGCAGTTGGCTGCATTTGTATTATTTCGTTACTTTGATATCGCCAAACCGGGCCCCGTGCGCTGGGCCGACCAAACCTTTAAAGGCTTTGGTTGGCGCGGCGGTTGGGGTATCTTGTTTGACGATTTTGTCGCCGCCTTTTGTACTTTGTTGGTCATCGCTTTATGGAGGGTCTTATGACAGACGCTGGATCTAAGAACCACATGCCCCTGCACTCCAACTCGCCAAGCGCCGCACAATTGGTCGCTGCGGTTGCTGACACTTTGATGCAACACGGCTGGATGCTTGCCACCGCAGAGAGCTGCACAGGCGGATTGATCGCAGGCTACTGCACTGACCTAGCCGGCTCCAGCCAATGGTTCGAACGCGGATTTGTCACCTATTCCAACGAAGCCAAACACGACATGCTCGGCGTTGACAACGCCATCCTTACCAAACACGGCGCCGTCAGCGAACCCACCGCACAAGCTATGGCACTAGGCGCGTTGCGCCACTCGCGCGCCCAAGTCTCCATCGCCGTCACAGGCGTTGCGGGCCCGACGGGTGGCTCCAAAGACAAACCCGTTGGCACTGTGTGGTTTGCATGGGGCGTACCGAGCGACACCGGTCCCACACTCGGCGCGGAAACCGCGTGGGTCAAAACCGAGCGCATGCAATTTAGCGGTGACCGAGCCGCAGTGCGCCAAGCCACCATCGCCCACGCACTACAAACCTTGTTGCAACTTCTGAAAGCCTCGACATGACATGGTTCCAAGATTTTGAGCGCCAGACCGTCGCACTAGATGGCGTGCAAGTGTGTTTCCGCACCGGCGGCAAAAAAGGCGCGCCCGCACTCGTGCTGTTACACGGAGCCCCGCAAACCCACGTCATGTGGCACCGCGTCGCGCAAGCACTCAAAAACGATTACCAACTCGTCTTGCCTGACCTGCGCGGCTACGGCGACTCCTCACACGCCAAAGGCGAAGCCGACCACAGCACCTACAGCAAACGCGCCATGGCCAAAGACATCGCAAGCTTGATGACGCACCTAGGCCACGAACAATTCCACATCAGCGGACACGACCGAGGCGGCCGCGTCACCCACCGCTTATGCCTGGAACACGCCAACCGCGTACAAAGCGCCTGTGTCATCGACATCGCGCCCACCTTAGACATGTACAACGCCACCAACATGGCATTTGCGCGCGCCTACTACCACTGGTTCCATCTCATACAGCCGTTTCCGTTGCCCGAAAAAATGATTGGTGGCAACCCCATCCATTACCTCCACACCAAACTAGGCGGCTGGGGAGCCAAAGGCCTAGGCCACTTAGAGCCTGAAGCACTGGCCGAATACGAACGCTGCTTCTTAGAAGAAACCATCCACACTGTCTGCGAAGACTACCGCGCCAGCGCCAGCATCGATCTAGTCCACGACCGCGAAAGCCGCGCAAAAGGCGAAAAAATAGCCTGCAAACTCCAAGTGCTGTGGGGCGACCAAGGCGTCATCCAAAAAATGTTCGATCCCATCACACTATGGCAAGCGCAGTGCCATGCACAAGTGACTGGCAAAGCTATGCCTTCAGGCCACTTCATCCCAGAAGAATTACCGATAGAAATTGCAAACGAGTTAAGAGCGTTTCACAACTAAAAGAAATCGCCCTAGCACCCAAAGCGAGAGTGAATGGGTAAGACAGTCGGCGATTTCTGGCGCGCAGCGACTCTATGAGCCGACTGGCTTAGCCATTCGCTCTCGCGCCTAAGCCAACGAGACCAGCAAACCGAGAAACAACAGAAACGCCAATGCGCGCCAAGCGATTGCGCATAGTCAAAACAGCCTTGTCCTTGCTAACCAGCCAACAAGAATAAACACAAGCAAGATCAATAAACTTCTGATCATCCAAGTCTTTGCAAACAAAATGCGCCTTATCAGCCACAGGCACCAAACGCGCAAACCGATCAAACTGCGCCAACACATCTTCCGCCACCAACCCGCCCTTTTGCATACGCGCAACAATATGCGGATAGGTAAGCACTCGTGCCAACTCGTCACGCATCGCTTGCGTAGCCACCCAGTCAACACGTTGAGAAGTTAAAGCCTCTAGTAAATCAGGCGTAGCAGGGTCCAAATAAACCCAAATGTCGAGCACGATATTCGTGTCCAACACAATCGTCTGAGGTGCAACCTCCGTCACTTGACAGCAGGTTTGTCACGCATAGAGCCCGCACGCAAATCGAAGCGGAACATGCGGCACTCGATCGGGCCGTTCCACATCGGCACACGGCGTGACTCTTTGAAACGCATACGGCTTGGTAACTTTAGATCGGGCGTCAGCATCCAAGCCGTCCAACCTGCGTAATTCTTTTTCCAATGCGTCGCCAATTGCGCGAAGAAGTCGCCCCCATCCTCCGTCTGCGCAGACTCGCGCGAGCCTGAAGGGCCCGCCACACCGGCAGTTTCAATCCGCTCGCCATAAGGCGGGTTCACCAACATCACGCCTGCGTGTTCAGAGGGTGGCAACCGTTGCAAAGCATCACCACCGCGAAATTCAATCGCACTAGCCACGCCCGCACGCTCTGCATTGCGCTCGGCAAAATCGACCATACGAAACGCCACATCGCTGCCAAATACTTTGGCACGTGGCGCGCATTGTTGGGCGCGGGCTTGGGTCAACAGGTCTTGCCACTCGCGCGGTGCAAACGGCAAAAGTTTCTCGAACCCAAAACGTCGCATCACACCAGGTGCTATTCGACACGCAATTTGCGCCGCCTCAATCGCAATCGTGCCGCTGCCGCAACACGGGTCATACAAGGGAACGCCTTGGTCGCACCAACCGCTGGGATTGTCTGCCGACCCATCGCCTTGACTCCAACCACTTGCGGCCAACATCGCAGCAGCCAAGGTTTCTTTCAAAGGCGCGTCACCTTTGTCGGTGCGCCAACCGCGTTTGAACAGCGGTTCACCTGAGGTGTCGATGTAGAGCGTAAGTTGCTCATGCGTCAAATGCGCGTAAATGCGCGCATCGGGCCAACGCGTTTCCACATTGGGACGCACACCTGTCTGTTCACGGAATCGATCGGCCACAGCATCTTTGATTTTCAATGCCGCGAAATTCAAACTCTTGAGCGGGCTGTGTTGCGCCGTGATTTCAATTTTGAAACTTTGTTTGGGCGTGAACCACTGCTCCCAAGCCACTGCGCTGGCAGTGGCATACAAGTCTTGCTCTTGTCGGTAAGGCGCATAAGCCACTTCGACCAACACGCGTTGCGCCAGCCGGCTATGCAAGTTCAGTAACAACACGAAACGCCAATTGCCGCGCACCATCACACCGGCACGCAAGACACGTAAATCGTCTGGTGTGATGCCGCAAATGCTTTGCACCTCTTGCGCAAGAAAGGTCTCAACGCCTGCCGCACAAGGCAGGAACAAATGGAGGGTTTGCATTTACAAAGATTTACGTAATGTGGTGGGGGCGATGCGCAAGGCTTCGCGGTATTTGGCAACGGTACGACGCGCGCATTCAATGCCTTGCTCTTTGAGCATTTCAGACAACTGGTTGTCAGAGAGGGGTTTCTTGGGGTTCTCGCTGGCAACGAATTGTTTGATCAAAGCACGCACTGCAGTGCTCGATGCGTTGTTGCCGCTTTCGGTTTCCAAGCCTGAGCCAAAGAAATACTTCAACTCAAAGGTGCCGAACGGCGTATTCATGTATTTGTTGGTGGTGACACGGCTAATCGTCGACTCATGTAGCCCCAACTCTTCCGCAATTTCACGCAACACCATCGGGCGCATGGCCAATTCACCGTGAATAAAGAAATTCTTTTGTCGCTCCGCAATAGCATTACTAACCCGCAAAATTGTGTCGAAGCGTTGTTGGATATTTTTGATAAACCAACGCGCTTCTTGCAGGCGCTGTTGCAAACCCGCATGTGCCTCGCCTTTGCCGCCCTTGAGTGCGTTGGCATAAATATCGTGCACACGCAAACGCGGCATCACGTCGGGGTTGAGCGCCACGCGGAACTTCGGTGTTGCAGACGCTTTGCCAATACGAGTGACCAACACATCGGGCACCACCACATTGCGCTCAACGTCGGCAAATTTTCTGCCGGGTTTGGGCTCTAAGCGCGCAATCAAAGCAATCGCCAGTTTGACATTGGCTTCGCTGTCGTTGACCAACACCGCCAAGCGTTTGAAGTCGCGCTTGGCTAGCATTTCCATAGGTTGATGGCACATCTTCACTGCCACACCACGGACTTGCAAAGCGTCTGCACCTTTAGGGTTCAGCGCTTTGAGTTGTAGCGTCAAACATTCGGCCAAGGTACGGGCACCTACACCCACAGGGTCTAAGTTTTGCAACAAATGCAGGGCGACTTGAAAGCGGTGTTCAAGTTCTTCGATTTGCTCTTCGTCGTCACCGCCTAAGCCTTCGGCCAAACTACGCAAGGTGTCTTCGAGGTAGCCGTCGTCGTTGAGGTTTTCAATCAAGAAACGCAAGGCTGCACGGTCGGTCTCACTCAAACGCAAGCCCAAAGCTTGGCGATGCAAATGTGCGGTCAATGACTCTTGGCTACGCGCTAACTCGGTGGCGTCGGCCACTTCATCGGACGAATTGTTGTTTTTGCTAGCTGGGGCGTCGCCGCCCCATTCGGAATCATCGGGCGAGAAGTCGACACTACCGTCGCCTTCCCAACTCTCTGCGATGCCGTCAACACTCGGTTCGGTATCACTGGCCGTGTTGTCGACGGTGATCTCTGACATACCGCCATCAAGCGATGGCATTTCGCGCAGGCTCTCGGCTTCTGCTTCGTTAGCTACGTCCTCTTCGCGCACCGGCGTGTCTGCTTTGTCGATACCAAACTCTTCGCGCGGCGCTTCTTCGAAATCTTTGTCGAGAAACGGGTTCTCGTCGAGCATTTGCTCGATCTCTTGGCTTAATTCGAGGGTGGAGAGCTGGAGCAGACGGATCGACTGCTGCAACTGCGGCGTGAGGGCCAGGTGCTGAGAGACGCGGAGCGAGAGTCCTTGCTTCATGGCCAGTCCTGCATCACATTCGGAAATGTTCGCCGAGATAGACGCGGCGCACATCCGCGTTCTCGACAATTTCAAGCGGCGTGCCTTGCGCCAGCACACGACCTTCGCTGATGATGCACGCGTGGTCACAAATGCCCAAGGTCTCGCGCACGTTGTGGTCGGTGATCAACACGCCAATGCCACGTGCTTTTAAAAATCCAATGATGCGCTGGATCTCGATCACCGCAATCGGGTCAATGCCTGCGAAGGGTTCGTCCAACAAGATAAAACGGGGTTGGGTTGCTAGGGCGCGCGCGATTTCTACACGGCGGCGCTCGCCACCGGACAAGGCAACCGACGGCGATTTACGCAAATGCAGCACGCGTAACTCTTGCAACAAATCTACCAAGCGCTTTTCAATTTCTGCTTCACCCAATGGCTGGTCTTTGTCGTCGCGTTGCAATTCGAGCACCGCACGCACGTTGTCTTCGACATTGAGTTTGCGAAAAATCGATGCTTCTTGCGGCAAGTAACTCAGGCCTAAGCGCGATCGACGGTGTATCGGTAGGTTAGTCACAGACTTGCCATCGATGGTGATGCTGCCAGCATCGGCTCGCACCAAACCCACGATCATGTAAAAAGATGTGGTTTTGCCAGCTCCGTTGGGGCCCAATAAACCGACAACCTCCCCTTTTTGTACGGCGATAGAGACATCATGCACCACGGTGCGCGAGCCATAGGTTTTTTCTAGGTTACGAGCTTCGAGGCGGCTTACGGGCATGTCCATCAGCGCGTCTCCGGCAGCTTTTTGCGGGGGGCCAAGGTTGCGCGGACGCGGCCACCGGTTTTGTTCACGTTATCGTCGGTGGGTCTGCCGTCGATGGTGAACAAATCGGTGAGGTTTTCATAAGTGATGACCTTGCCTGTCATTTGGTCATTCAAAATCGTTCCTTTGTAACGGCGTACTTCAGCGTTCTCGATCAATTTGACGCGGTCAGCTTTGCCGTCGTATTCAATGCGCAGGCCTTCGCCTTCAACAAATTCGTCGACCCCTTCACGTTTTTGGCGAAAGAAGGCACGTTTGTTGGGTTCGGGCAGGATGATGCCGTATTGGTAGCCATCGGCATCTTCTCGGATTTCAATCTTGGTTCCGCGCATCACCATGGTGCCTTTGTTGAGCACAGCGCGTCCTGTGAAGATGCTGACTTGGCGCAGCTCGTCGTGCACCAAGTTGTCAGCCTCTATATTCATCGGTTTGTCGCGGTCTGCTTTTTCTGCCGACGCCGCTACGGGCAGTAAGGCCAAGAGCGAAGCGAGAAAAATGGCGGGGAAGTGATTCAAGGCACGAATATTGCTGTAAGTGCCCGAATGATATCAGCGTCCGCGGCGCACTTCGCCAATTAAATAGTCTGTGATTTGCAAAGCGCGCTCCATGGTGCCAGCCAGAGACCCATCGGTATAAAAACGCCCTGCAATGCCAAGAGAGGGTACGCCTTGCACCTTGAAGGCTTCTTGCAGTTGCGTGGCGCGGCGCGCTTTGGTGCTGACTCCAAAGCTGTTGTATGTCTCTAAAAATTTCTGCTCTGCTAATCCGTTTTTACCAGCCCAAGCGGCCAAGGCGGCGGCAGAAGTTAAGTTTTGTTTCTCAGTATGAACCGCATGGAATAACTTGCTGTGCATTGTTTCAACCATGCCCAGCGATTCCCAAACGTAGTAAGCACGTTGCTGTGCCTCAAAGTCTTCGCGAAAACGCACGGGCACCCGCTTGACCACCACATCTTTGGACAAAGCTTTGATCCAAGAGTTAAAGCGTGGCTCAAAAACGTTGCAATGTGGGCAGCTGTACCAAAAAAACTCAATCACTTCGACCTTGCCGTCAGCAACTTCCGTAGGTACGCGCTTATCTAACGAAACATATTCAATACCCTCATCCGGTTTCTTATTCATCTGGGCATGAACAGAAACCCAAGGCGCACATAACGCCCATGCTGCTAGAGAAAATTCTCGACGTTGCATCTCAACCCTTTTAAAAAATTAGCGCTGCACCCGCACCATTGCGGATTCAATATGCGCATTTTCTAGCCTGTTTCTAACCTTTTCAGCCTCCGCTTTATCAACAGGCCCCACCCGCACGCGAAAAACCGTTCGTCCACCTTGTTCACGTTCACTTAACTTGGCATCTAGCCCCAAAAACGCTAGCTTGGCGCGCTGAGCCTCGGCCTCTTCAGTCGTACGAAACGCACCCGCTTGGACAAAGTAGATAAAGGGATCACTGGCGGCCAAAGACTCTTCAGTGGGTTTGGCTTCCGGTGATTTAGCGTCTGCAGGCTTAGCCTCGGTTGGTTTGACTTTGGCAAAGTCCGCAATGGGGTCCGCCGATTTTCCTTCTGGTTTGGCTTGGGCGTCATTTTTATCTGCAGGCTTAGCAGGGTTTTTGCCATAGAGCGGAGCGTTAGGGTCCCAGTCTTTATTTTTTTTGTCTTCGGCGTTGTCGGCTTCTATCGAACGGGGTTGCCCTTTATTCATAAAAGGTATCGGCATTTTGGTGACGTAGATTGCCACCCCCAATGCAACGGTCAAACCCACTACCAACCCAATAATGAAGCCAACCAGCGTGTTTCCGCGTTGTTGTGTGATTGCCATCGTTCTTCTGCCTCTCAAACTATTACATGCTCTCAGGCGCACTTACGCCTAGCAATGCCAAACCATTGTGCAACACCTGTGCCGTGGCAGCCACTAAGGCTAAACGTGCTTGCTTGACAAGCGGATCATCGACCAAGATGCGTTCTGCGTCGTAGTAGCTGTGGTAAGCAGCGGCTAGTTCGCGTAAATAAAACGTCACGTCATGCGGCGCAAAGTCTTGGGCGGCAGCGCTCAACATGTCCGGGTATTTTGCTAAAAGCACCATCAAGGCTTGCGCAGGGGCGCTCTCTAGCGGGGACAGATCGGCTGACGAAATGTCTGTCGAGGCCTTTGCCAAAACCGAACAAATACGCGCATGTGCGTATTGCACGTAGTAGACGGGGTTATCGTTGTTTTTAGTGACCGCCAAATCGACGTCAAAGGTGTATTCGGTATCGGGCTTGCGGCTCAGCAAGAAGAAACGCACCGCGTCTTTGCTAGTCCACTCGATCAGGTCGCGCAAAGTGACATAACTGCCCGCGCGCTTAGAAATTTTGACTTCTTCGCCACCGCGCATCACACGCACCATGGTGTGCAGCACGTAATCGGGATAGCCCTCAGGAATACCCACGTTCGCTGCTTGCAAACCCGCGCGCACGCGTGCGATGGTTCCGTGGTGGTCACTGCCTTGGATATTCACCACCCGCGTAAAGCCTCGTTGCCATTTGGCGATGTGGTACGCGACATCGGGCACAAAGTAGGTGAAGGTGCCGTCCGACTTGCGCATGACGCGGTCTTTGTCGTCGCCGAAGTCTGTCGTCTTGAGCCACAAGGCGCCATCTTGTTCATACGTTTTGCCAGCTGCTTGTAAGCGCGCAACGGCGTTGGCCACTTTGCCGTCGGAATAGAGGCTGGACTCGAGGTAGTAGTTGTCAAACTTGACCTCGAAGGCTTTTAAATCTAAGTCTTGTTCGTGGCGCAGATAGGCCACAGCAAATTGGCGAATACCGTTCACATCATCTACATCGCCACTGGCAGTGAATGATCTGTCATCGGCTGTCACGGTTTTCTTGGCTAAGAAATCGGCAGCGATATCTGCAATGTATTCGCCGTTGTAAAACGCCTTGCTGGCTGGGTTATCGGGGTCCGTCGGCCAACAATCGTCGCCAGGCTTGAAGCCTTGTGCGCGCAACTGGGTGCTTTTAGCCAAGGTGTCGATTTGCACGCCCGCATCGTTGTAATAGAACTCACGGTAGACATCCAAGCCCTGGGTTTCGAGCAAATTACAAATTGCATCACCCAAGGCGGCTTGGCGTCCATGGCCTACATGCAAAGGGCCAGTTGGATTGGCAGAGACGAATTCAACAAGCACGCGTTGGCGTGCTTGAGATTCGTTTGGCTGGTGGGCTGCGTGTGCAGCTGCCACGGTTTTGAAGCCAAATCGCTCTTTTGCAGACAACACCTCGCGCACGACTTGCTGCTTGGCAGTTGGTTTTAAACGTAAATTGATAAATCCAGGGCCCGCTATTTCAATGTCTTGCACCCAGGTTTGGTAGGCGGGAAGCGTTTGCAAGACCGAACGCAATTGCTCACCCAACTCGCGGGGGTTCTTTTTCAAAGCTTTGGCCAATTGCATAGCGGCTGTAATCGCTAAATCGCCGTGGGCAGCCACTTTAGGGCTTTCGAATACAGCTTGCTGCCCAGAACCGGGCAACAAACCGTCGAGGGCTTGGCGCAAACCGGCCAGCAGTTCTTGTTTAACTTGGAGCATGTTGTAATTTTACGTTCGGGACTGTGTCCAAACCGCATCTACACTCACACAATGCAATCTTCTACACACGGTGCTAGCGCGCTAGAACATCTATCCCCAGTTTGGTTTGTGCCCGTCATGGGTTGGTGCGGTTTAGCGCAGGCGTGGTTGAGCTCCAAAGGTTTTGGTGCTGAGACTACTTCTTTGATAGCAAAAACGGCTGGCGCTGTGGCTTTGGCCATTTTTCTCTCAATCAGCCTCTTGAGCTTGCTGCGATGGTTTAGATTCGCGCCAGCTGTTGCTTTGGATATGCAACACCCCATTAGGCACCCTTTTCTGGCAACTATTCCCATCTCCATCATGCTTTTGGCGGGATTGGGTGCTGCAATGTTTTGGGACATTTCAGAAAGTCTGAACACAAGCTTTCAACTGCTGTGGATGGCTGGCTCTTTATTGGAATTGGCAGCAACCTTATGGGTCACGGCCTTGTGGCTAAAGGCAAAAGATGCCGGGGGTCCTAGTTGGAACGCTGTCACGCCCATATTGTTTATACCCGTAGTAGGAAATGCGCTGGCTCCGTTAGCTGGTCTACCGATCGGTTTGGAGTCTTGGGCTATGGCGCAATTTGGTATTGGTTTGTTTTTATGGCCCGTTTTACAGACTCTATTAGTGGCGCGCTGGGTCCATGTCGGCCCCTTGCCTTCTCGCATGATGCCTTCGCTATTTATTCTGGTGGTACCCCCATCCATCGTGGGGTTAGATTTATTGCAAATGGGCGTTGCACTGCCTTGGATATGGTGTATGTGGGGACTTGG
This sequence comes from Burkholderiales bacterium, assembly GCA_018969975.1. Classification (GTDB taxonomy): domain Bacteria; phylum Pseudomonadota; class Gammaproteobacteria; order Burkholderiales; family Burkholderiaceae_C; genus Limnohabitans. The sequence continues at coordinate 12,124 of JAGWXI010000035.1, read as the reverse complement.
CGCCTTCTTTTTGGCGCTTGCACTGACACAAATCGCAGCCTTGCGCCAGTTGCCCTTTGGTATGCCGCATTGGGGCATGAGTTTCCCCTTGGCAGCCTTGACGATTCTCACCTTGCGTTTAGCCGATTTATCGCATTGTGGTTGGTTGGTCCTACCGGGATATGCCTTGTTAGCCATTACAAGCTCGCTGATCTTATGGCTTAGCTATTGCACGCTCAAAGGCTTACAAAATGGTACTTTGCTCTCACCCGAAGCTGGCTAAGCCCTATTTGTAAAGCCCTATTTGCTGTTTTCCCCTAAGATCTCTTTTTTCCTTTTGCACTTTTATCTTTTAAATCTCTGAAAAGTACCATGACCTACGCCACGCAGCCACGCACCACCGTTCATAGCTTGCAAGTCGCCACCAGCCTGCACCAATTCATCGAATCCCAAGTTTTGCCAGATACGGGTATCAGTGCCCACCACTTTTGGCAAGGCTTTGACGCCATCGTGCAAGACTTAGCGCCCCAAAACATGGCTTTGCTGGCCGAACGTGACCGCTTGCAAAGCGAACTCGACCAATGGCATAAAAAGAATCCCGGCCCGATCCAAGACATGAAGGCCTATCGCAAGTTTTTAGAAAGCATTGGCTACTTGGTACCCGTACCGGACAAAGTCAAAGCCACCACACAAAACGTGGATGCTGAGTTAGCCCTACAAGCAGGCCCCCAATTGGTGGTGCCTATCTTGAATGCACGTTATGCCCTCAACGCCGCCAATGCACGCTGGGGCTCTTTGTATGACGCTTTATACGGCACTGACGCTATCGCTGAAACGGGTGGCGCAGAAAAAGGCAAGGCCTACAACCCAGTTCGTGGCGCAAAAGTGATTGAATACGCGCGCTATGTGTTAGATCGCACCGTGCCCCTAAAAAAGGGGTCGCACATCGACTCCACGGGATACGCCATTGTCCATGGCGCTTTGGTAGTCACCTTGGCCAAAGGCGTTACCACCCCCTTGGCAAAACCAGCGCAATTTGTGGGCTACCAAGGAACAGCATCTCACCCGAGTTCCATTTTGTTGGAACATAACGGATTGCATTTGGACATTCAAATCAACCGCAACACCCCCATTGGCGCAACTGACGCTGCTGGCGTTTGCGACTTAGTAGTTGAAGCCGCCTTGTCGACCATTTTGGATTTGGAAGATTCCGTCGCCGTAGTCGATGCCGAAGACAAAGTGTTGGCCTACAGCAATTGGCTGGGTATTGTGAAGGGCACACTGACCGAGGTGGTTGAGAAAAGTGGTCGCACCTTCACCCGCGGACTGAACCCTGATCGTCAATACACCGGCAAAAAGGGTGAGGCCGTTACCTTGCATGGCCGTTCCTTGCTGTTTTTGCGTAATGTCGGCCATCTGATGACCAATCCGGCTATTTTGTATACCGATAAACACGGCACCACCCACGAAATACCAGAAGGCATTTTGGATGCAGTGGTCACGACTGCTATCGCTATGCACGACTTAAAAGGCCACGGCAAAAACGGCATCAGAAACTCGCGTACGGGTTCTGTCTACGTCGTTAAACCCAAAATGCACGGCCCTGCAGAAGTCGCATTTGCTGCTGAGTTGTTTAGCCGTGTTGAAAAGGTTCTAGGACTTGCTGAGAGCACCGTCAAGCTTGGCATCATGGACGAGGAGCGTCGCACCAGCGTAAATTTGAAAGCCTGTATTGCTGCGGCGTCTAGCCGTGTGGCATTTATTAACACGGGTTTCCTGGACCGCACTGGCGACGAAATGCACACGGCTATGCAAGCTGGGCCGATGATGCGTAAAGGCGATATGAAGAGCAGTACGTGGATTCAGGCTTATGAGAAGAACAACGTATTGGTCGGTCTCTCCTGCGGTTTGCGCGGCAAAGCACAAATCGGTAAAGGCATGTGGGCCATGCCCGATTTAATGGCTGCTATGTTGCAACAAAAAATCGCGCATCCCAAAGCTGGCGCCAATACGGCTTGGGTACCTAGCCCCACAGCAGCCGTCCTTCATGCAATGCACTACCACCAAGTCAAAGTGAGCGATGTACAAAAAGAATTAGAAAAAATTGACTTCAACAAAGTACGCAACAAACTTTTGGATGACTTGCTGCAAGTGCCTGTAGTTGCCAAAGCCCATTGGAGTTCCAGCGAAAAACAACAAGAGTTAGATAACAACGTACAAGGCATCTTGGGTTATGTGGTGCGCTGGATTGACCAAGGTGTGGGTTGCTCCAAGGTGCCCGATATCCATAACGTCGGTTTGATGGAAGATCGCGCGACACTGCGTATTTCAAGCCAACACATCGCCAACTGGCTAGAGCACGCAGTAGTAACAACGGCACAAGTGCGATCAACCTTCGAAAGAATGGCTGCTGTAGTCGATCAACAAAACGCAGCAGATCCTTTTTACAAAGACATGGCGGGGCATTTTGCAACCTCGGCAGCATACAAAGCAGCGCTAGATTTGGTCTTTAAAGGAAAAGAGCAGCCCAGCGGTTACACCGAGCCTCTGCTTCACGCTTGGCGCCTAAAAGTGAAATCAACTGGCGTATGAATAGCCCTGTGATCCAGACCATTGTGCGCTTTGCCTTGCGCTCGGTTATTGGTTTGGCGTTGACTGCCCTCTTGTTATTGGGCAGTTATTTGGGGGTTGCTTACTACTACACCTACTCAGAAGGAGAGAGTGTTGGTTTTGTGCAAAAGCTTTCTTACAAAGGCTGGGTCTGCAAAACATGGGAAGGAGAGCAAATCCGAGCTCTGGCATCTTTGCCGGCCATTCCAGATAAATTTTTCTTCACGGTGCGTGATGATGCCATTGCAGACCAAATCAATAAGCACATTGGACAAAAAGTAGTGATGCTCTACCAACAGCACCGAGGTTTGCCAACTTGCTTTGGCGAAACCGAATATTTCATTGTGGCGGTTCGTCCAGCACCCGCCGATTAAGCACTGGTAATTCGCGCGGTGCTATTGGGTAGACCAACTGCTGCAAGTGGCGTACGCGATTGTTGACCTTCACCCACCATTTAGAAAAAGAATCTACTGGTTGTTCTAGTTCGCGAAATAAGCGCGGTGCAGGACGTTTTTGCCAAACCAGGGTGGGCATTTCTGGCACACGCAGGTGTTGGACCATATGCACTCTTTTGGCTTGCCCTAATGCGCTCTCTATCGCTGCTGTCGAGCCAAACCAAATTTGATCAGCCATGACCGCCATACGCTCACCTATGAATTGCCAACGGCGCTCACTCCAAGGCCTGATCGCCACCACGTCTGACCAGACCGCTGCAATACAGACTGTATTAGCAGGCAAGTCATTAGGCATATCCGCCAAGCACCAAGGATGTACCAACCAGACCTCTCGCTCTTTCACTGCGTTGGCATCAGGCGTTACAAAGCCAAGTGACGTTGGAGGTTCTGCAGAAACCAGAGGCATATTCCACGCATAGGCTTGCGCGCTAGACTGCGTCAATACGGCAGGGCTGTGCGCCAGAATTTCAATCGTTTCATACGTGGTGTCCAAAACAGTGCCGCGGCTAAACCATGCAGGAGGCGCAAATTTTTCTATATTTTCTGCATTGAATAAATAGGGTTTGTTGCTGCCAGTCGAACTAACCCACTGCCAACTTAAATAATTACTCGCCATATCGCCATCGAGCAAATGGCTGTACATCCAGTCTGCACCAACACGCCAATGAACTTTACGCAGATGCACCAAATAGCTGGCTAACCAGAGGCGCGCATGGTTGTGTAAATAGCCAGTGGCATAGAGCATGCGCACAGCGTGGTCAATCACGGGCACACGCGAGCAGGCGTGCAATACATCCTCTGGCATCGCACGCGTATACGATGCGTCTGGCAATATGCCCGCATGCAAAGATTCACCGATCGCGTCACCATGGTGTTGGTGTAAGTGTTGAAAGTATTCACGCCATCCCAACTCAAACATCAACTTGTGTTGCACGCCCAATCGATGGCGATGGAACATCACATAGGCAATATCTGGAACGCTTAGAAATCCATGGGTGATATAGGGTGATAAATGCGTTACAGCACCATCGAGCGCATTGCGTGTGTGTGCGTAGTCTTTGGGGTTAACTAGATCGAGACGCGCCTGCGCGGCTTGCGGAGTCGGCGCAAATTCGTACATGGTCTTCTATGCAGTAGCGTGCTCAAGCGCGTCTAGAAACAATGCAGCAACATCACATCCTGTTTGATCAAAAATCTCTTGAAAACAGGTCGGGCTTGTTACATTGATTTCGGTCAAGCACGCACCAATCACATCTAAGCCAATCAACAACAAGCCACGCTGCAAGAGAACAGGACCGATGGCATTTGCAATCTCTTGGTCTCGCGCAGATATGGCCTGCGCCACACCTTTGCCCCCAGCAGCCAAATTGCCACGCACCTCTGCGCCCTGCGGAATGCGCGCCAAACAAAATGGAACGGCTTTACCGCCGATCACCAAAACCCGTTTATCGCCTTGGGCAATAGCGGGAAGAAATTTTTGCACCATCACGGTTTGCGCACCATCACGGTTCAATGTCTCGATGATGACGCCAAGGTTGAGGGCATCGTCTTTCACGCGAAATATGCCCATACCACCCATGCCATCTAAGGGCTTCAAAATAATGTCGCGGTGCACGGCATGGAACGCCCGAATTGCTTGCGCATCCCGTGTTACCAAGGTAGGACTGATGAATTGCGCAAACTCCAAAATGGCAAGTTTTTCTGGGTGGTTGCGTAGCGCACTGGGCTTGTTAAAAACTTTCGCCCCTTCGCGCTCAGCTTGCTCTAACAAGTGCGTGGCGTAAAAGTATTCGCTATCAAACGGGGGGTCTTTGCGCATCACCACCGCATCAAAACTACGCAAGGCAAGATCGGCATGGACTCCATGCACCTCAAACCACAGCTCTGGTTTTCCAGTGAGATGCACTTTTTGGGCTTGCGCATTGACAGTTTGACCACTTTGCCACACAAGATGGTGTGGTTCACATACAAAGAGTTGATGGCCGCGCTTTTGCGCTTCTCGCATCATCGCAAACGTGGTGTCCTTGTGAATTTTGAAAGACGCCAGTGGATCGGCGATGAAAAGAATTTTCATGGCCTAGATTTCAATTTTGCTGCCTAACTCCACCACTGAATTGCTAGGCAAATTCAAGAAATCCGCTGCAGAGCTGGCGTTTAGATGCATCTGGGCAAACATTTTTTCACGCCACTGGGCCATTCCTCCAGCCACGGTCGGCACGATGCTGTCGCGTGACAAGAAGTAACTGGTGCTCATGGGATTAATTTCACACCCCATGCCTTGCAAATTGGTTAAAGCACCTGGTACGTCTGGGTCGTCTTTAAATCCGTAATGGATGACCACCTGCCAACAATTGTTGTTCAGCGCTGAAATTTGCAGGCGTTCTGATGCAGCAATCCAGGGCACTTCATGATTTTGTACATTCACAAACAAGTTTTGCTCATGCAAAACTTTGTTGTGTTTCAAGTTATGCAGCAGCGCGTTGGGAACGTGGCCTGTTCCAGACGTCAAAAACACCGCAGTCCCAGCAACACGGACGGGTGGCGCCAAAAATACCGCATCTAAAAAAGAAACCAGCTCCATAGAGTCTGCATCACGTTTTGCATGAAGAATTTCACGTCCATCGCGCCATGTCAGCATCAGGAGCAAAATTACTCCTCCAATTACCAGGGGGAACCAACCACCCTCGAATAGTTTGAGCAAGTTGGAAGACCAGAATAAAAAATCTACCGCGAAGAAAAACCCAGTTGTTGACAGGCACAACCACAAAGGATATTTCCAGCTGTAGCGAATCACGAAAAAAGTCAGGATAGTCGTGATCATCATGTCTGTACACACTGCAATGCCGTAGGCCGCAGCCAAATTACTAGAAGACTTGAACATCATCACGGCCAACACAATCAATGCAAACAAGCCCCAGTTAACGATGGGAATGTAGATTTGACCTGTGTCTTTAACACTGGTGTGCATCACCTGCAAGCGGGGCAAAAAGCCAAGTTGCACTACTTGCTTTGTCACGCTGAAGGCGCCTGTAATGAGGGCCTGTGATGCAATCACAGTAGCAGCCGTTGCCAAGCACACCAAGGGCAACAAAAGCCATTCCGGCGCCATCATGTAGAAGGGGTTGGCTACAGCATCTGGGTTATCCAATAACAGTGCGCCTTGCCCAAAATAATTCAAGGTGAGTGAGGGCATGACAATAGCAAACCAAGCCACGCGAATGGGCTTCTTACCAAAGTGCCCCATATCTGCATACAAAGCTTCACCGCCAGTTACGCACAAGACAACTGCACCCAATATTAAAAATGTCACCTCTGGCTCAGTAAAAATAAAGCGCAATGCATGGTGTGGGCTGAGCGCCCACAAAATCTCTGGACGCTCTGCGATGTGGTAGAGCCCCAAAGCAGCAATCATCGCAAACCAAACCAAAGTGATGGGGCCAAATAATTTTCCAATGCCGCCTGTTCCATGTTTTTGCACAGCAAATAGACAAAACAAAATAATCAAGGTCAGGGGAATCACATAGCGCTTGAAGGTAGGCGAAACAATTTCTAAGCCCTCCATTGCAGATAAGACTGAAATAGCTGGCGTGATGACGCCGTCGCCGTAAAACAAACAGGTGCCAAAAATACCAACTATCAGGAGGTTGCTTCGCAACTTAGGTTTATCTTTGACTGCCATCGAGGCCAGCGCCAACATGGCAACCAAACCGCCTTCGCCGTTGTTGTCTGCACGTAGCACCAACATCACATATTTGACCGAGACAATCGTGGTCAAAGTCCAGAAAAAGATCGACAAAATGCCATAGACGTTATCTGGCGTGAAATCGACATGGCCAGAGCCAAACACCTCTTTCAATGCGTACAAAACACTTGTGCCAATATCACCATAAACAACGCCAATAGCCCCTAAGGTAAGTGCTGTCAGCGAAGATTTAGATTGCTGTTCCATTGAAAAAATCCTCAGTCGTAGTTCTCTGCTTCAGGGTCTGTAGCCTCGAGTTCATAACTCGAAGCCAACATCGCCAGACGTCCAATCACGCCATACATATAAAACCGGTTCGGTGAACTAGCCCCTGGCTTGACGCCAGGTTGCGGTGTGTGGGCGCTTTGCTCAAATGCCAAGGGCACAAAACTCGAGCCCGGCGCATTCAAGTTTTCATCAACGCCCCGTTCGGCATGGATGCGGTAGAACCCGCCCACCACATAGCGGTCCATCATGTAGACCACCGGCTCTGCCACTGCATCATTGAGGCGTTCGTGCGTAATTACGCCTTCTTGAATGATCACTTCGTTGAGCGTTTGCCCATCCTTGATCACGCTCATTTTGTTGCGTGTCTTGCGGTTGATTTCGTCCAGGTCTTTCACATCCCGAACGGTCATGATGCCCATGCCATAAGTTCCGTTATCGGCTTTGACGACGACGAAGGGTTTTTCTTGAATACCGTATTCTTTGTATTTGCGTTTGATTTTGGTGAGTAAAGCATCCACATTGGTTTGCAAACAATCCATCCCTGTGCCTTCGCCAAAATCAACTGCACCGCAATGGTTGAACATGGGATTGATCAGCCACGGGTCAACGCCGAGCAGTTTGCCAAAGCGTTTACTGACCTCTTCGTAGCACTCAAAGTGCTTACTCTTGCGCCGAATGCTCCAACCTGCATGCAGAGGCGGCAAAAGGTATTGCTCATGCAAGTCTTCCAAAATACCTGGAATGCCTGCGCTCAAATCATTGTTGAGCAAGATAGTGCAAGGATCAAAGTCTTTGAGACCGATGCGACGCTTGCTACGAATCACCGGCTCCAAAGTAACCTTTTCACCATTGGGCAACTCGATCGTGGTGTTTTCTTTGATGTCGGGATTGATGGATCCAATGCGCACATTCAAGCCAGCCATGTAGAAGATGCGCTGCAACTGGGCCACATTCGACAAGTAAAACATATTGCGCGTGTGGTTCTCTGGAATAACCAACAAGTTGCGCGCCTCAGGACAAATTTTTTCGATCGCCGCCATAGCGGCTTGCACTGCCAAGGGCAGCATTTCTGGTGTGAGGTTGTTCCATCCGCCCGGGTAGAGATTGGTATCAACCGGCGCGAGCTTGAAACCAGCATTGCGAATGTCGACGGAGCTGTAGAAAGGGGGCGTATGCTCCATCCATTCCAAACGGAACCAGCGTTCAATTGCTGGCATGGAGTCGAGCACGCGTTGCTCAAGTTCGTTGATAGGGCCGGTCAATGCCGTGATGAGATGGGGAACCATGGAGTCCTTGGAAGGTGGTGTGCGATTCTAGGGGTTTGCTTGGGGGTGCATTCGGTTACCCAGACACATTTGATAACTTTTTAGTTACGAATTTGGCCCTGCCCCATCACTATATATTTCAAAGACGTGAGTCCCTCGATTCCAACAGGTCCGCGCGCATGAAATTTATCAGTTGAAATACCAATCTCAGCGCCTAAACCATATTCAAAGCCGTCAGCAAACCGGGTACTTGCATTCACCATCACGCTAGCAGAATCAACCTCGCGCACAAATTTTTCTATGTTGCTATGGTTGTTAGAAATAATCGCATCGGTATGGTGACTCGAGTAATGGTTGATGTGGGCAATAGCTTCATGTACATCACCCACCACTTTGATGCTGATGATGGGCGCGAGGTATTCAGCAAACCAGTCTTGCTCTGTTGCATCTTGGATGCGCGCACCAGACACTGTTGACACAATCTTTTTCGCTTCTGGGCAACAACGCATCTCCACACCTTTGGCAGCATAGATTGCACCAATGCGTGGCAAAAATACCGAAGCTTCACTACGTGCGACTAACAAACCTTCGGCCGCATTGCAGGGGCTGTATTTTTGGGTTTTGGCGTTATCAGCAATCGTCACAGCCATGTCGATATCGCATGCGGTATCGACATACACATGGCAGTTACCGTCTAAATGTTTGATGACTGGAATCTTGGCTTCTTGGCTGATACGTTCAATCAAAGCTTTGCCACCACGGGGAATGATGACGTCGACAAACTCTTTCAATGTGATCAAGTGGCCCACTGCTTCGCGGTCTGTGGTTTGCACCAATTGCACGGCATCTTGCGGTAAACCGCTTTCGGCCAAAGCAAGTTGTACCAATTGCGCCAAGGCTTTGTTGGAATCAATCGCTTCAGAACCACCACGCAAAATACAGGCGTTGCCACTTTTAATCGCGAGCGACGCCGCTTCAATCGTGACATTGGGTCGGCTTTCAAACACCATGCCGAACACGCCGATAGGCACGCGCATCTGACCTACGCGGATGCCACTGGGCTGCTCTTTCATGCCGATGATGTCGCCAATGATGTCGGGCATAGTGGCAAGTTGTTCGCACCCTTGTGCGCACGTTTCGAGCACTTGCGGTGTGAGCTTGAGACGATCGACCAAGGTGGCTTCTAGGCCTGCTGCTTTGGCACGCTCAATGTCTTTGGCGTTGTCCCCCTGCAATGCAGCTGTGTGGCTACGTAACAGCTTTGCCAAGGCACGCAAAGCTAGGCTTTTTTGTGCAGCAGATGCTTTGGCCATTAGCGCAGACGCAGCTTTGGCTTGCACACCGAGCAGATGCATTTGTTGGGCGATAGAGCTAGCGTTCATAGATGCATTTTCGCTCAAGCTGTACGCGGCATGCAGGCGCGACACAAACGCATGGCTAAGCGATGCAAGGCTTGCCAGCTGTCGCTTGGCCAGTCTGCTCGGCGAATGCCTTTGACAATGCCGTCGACATGGTGGGCTGACACCAATAATTTATCGATGGCCGAAGCTGACAAACCAGGCAATATGCGTTCAAACAAGCGCTCGCGTGGCCCCCAAATGCGCTGCTCGCGCAAGACCATGGGCAACGCTTTGCCAGCGGCTACGGCGTCTTTCACACGCTTGAGCGCGCGAATTTCTTCGGCCAAGGCATAGTGCACAAATACTTCTGATTCGCCTTCGGCTTTTAAACCGTCGAGCATGCGTTGCACGCGCACAGGTTGTCCGCTCAACACCGCAGCGCTGAGCTTGAAAGCGTCGTAGCGCGCCACATTCAACACAGCACGCTCAATCTGCTCAAAACTCAATTCACCTTCTGGATACAACAGAGCAAGCTTTTGGATTTCTTGGTGCGCCGCCAGCAAATTTCCTTCCACGCGGTCCGCAAAAAATTGCAAGGCCTGTTGCCCCGCCTCACCACCCAAAACCTTTTGACCTTGCGCTTGCAAGCGTTGCGCGATCCAAGCGGGCAAAGACGCGCGCTCGATCGGATCAATTTGAATACTGGCACCGTTGTTCTCTAGCGCGGCAAACCATGCCGTGCTTTTGCTGGCTTTGTCTAAACGCGGTAACACCACAAGAGTGAGTACACCGTCTTGCTGCGACGCACTTTCAGCAATCTGCTGCAAAGCTACTGCTCCCTCTTTGCCAGGCTTGCCTGAAGGAATACGAATTTCAACAATTTGTTTGTCGGCAAACAAACTCATCGAACCGCCAGCTGCCAACACCTCACCCCAATCAAAGTGCGCACCAACCACGGTGAACACCATGCGCTCTGTAAAGCCTTGCCCGCGCGCCACATGGCGGATCGCATCTGCCGCTTCTTGTTGTAACAAGGCCTCGTCACCATGCAAGGTGTAGAGCGTGCGCACGCCTTTGGCACTACTAGCTTGCAGGTGTTGGTGAAGTTGAGACAGGGCGATTTGCATGTGCTTTACGAGGTACTAACAATGCCTAACAATGTGCCTGGACGTGTGAGATTTAAAGCGACTTCACAGCCGCCAAACGCCGCAAGATTTGCTGTATCAAATCGTTTTCCATATCGCGGTAGAGCAACCCCTCTTCCGATTCTTTCGACAAAGCACCGGTCTCATTGAAATTGATATCGCGCGTCAAGAAAATTTCAACGTCTGGGATTAGCTCTTTTCCGCCTTGCGTACGCAATCTAAAGCGGTAGCGCAAACGCAGTTGGTATTCACGAATTGCGCCCGTTGAAGTACGGCCTAAGATTACTTTTTCGCGCAAATTCGCAATGGGCTCATAAATCACTTGCGCCTTTTCGACATCGCGCACATCGGTAATCACGTTAACTTGGCCAGATGCAGAGATATTGCGCCGCAAACTCGCACCCATGGCATCGTTCTCAGGCAAATTCACAAATAAAGTTGTGAACGCATAGTTGGGCGACTGGCGCAACTGAAAGCCACACCCGACCACAAGAGCCATCAAGCTGACCAACAAAAAGCGGCGCAGGTAAGACATAGCAGCTCCTACAAAACAATATTGACCAAACGACCTGGCACGACGATCACCTTCTTAGGCGCACCGCCATTGGCTTGCTTGGTGAATGCTTCCGTGGCCAAAGCGGCTCTCTCAATATCTTCTTTAGAGGCAGTCACCGCCACTTCTATAGCGCCACGCAACTTGCCATTGATCTGCAACATCAACTCCAGCGTGTCGCGCTCCAATGCTTTTTCATCCACTTCGGGCCATGGTGCATCCAGCAGATTGCCCAACAACTTACCAAAACCAAGCTCTTGCCATAACTGGTCTGCAATATGCGGACATGCGGGATACAACATACGCAGCAAAACAGAAACACCTTCAGACAACACGGCAGTGTCGCCCGCACTGCCGTCAGATTTAAAGTCTTCCAAAGCATTGAGCAACTTCATGCAACCTGAGACCACCGTGTTGTATTGCATGCGTTCGTAGTCGTAACTCACTTGCTTCAAGACCAAATGCATTTCGCGACGCAAGGTTTTTGCATCTGCACGCAAGGTGGATGCAGCAAAAGAACTGTTGCCGCCTGACAAACTCCCAGCATGCTTGTGCGCAAATGCCCACACACGCCGCAAAAAGCGGTAACTACCTTCCACCGCCGCGTCATTCCACTCCAGCGTGGCCTCAGGCGGCGCGGTGAACATCGTATAGAGCCGAGCAGTATCCGCGCCGTATTTTTCAATCAAGTCTTGCGGATCAATGCCATTGTTCTTGGACTTCGACATCGTGCCCACACCTTCGTAATCAATCGGTGTGCCAGCAGGCAACTCTCCGTCTGAACTCGTGGCTTTGTTTTTTAACTTA
>JAGWXI010000001.1 GCA_018969975.1 Burkholderiales bacterium | reverse complement strand
CTTAGAAGGTACATCGTCGTAAGCATGCTTAACCCAATCGTCCATGCTGCCCTCAGGGTGTTGCTGCATCACCGCCCGAATTTTGGCTTCGCGTTTAAGTCGGTGCGCTTTGAGATGCGCGATACAAGCGCGCGCATCATGTGGTTCACCCCACACATTTCCTAAAACATATCCGTGCGCTGGCAAGATAAATTGAATACGGTCTTGCTCGCAAGCATTGAGTAATTTATCGAGTGACTCTAAATAGTCCGTCATATGTCCATCAGGCGGGTCGACCACCGTGGTGCTGCCATTCAAAACGTGGTCACCACTAAACAGCAAACCATCTTCTTCCAGCACCAAACACAAGTGGTTCGCTGCATGGCCTGGTGTGTGCACCACACGCAAAGTATGTTGGTGACTGGCGCATTGCAAGATGAGACGTTCGCCATCTACCAATTCACGTTCGGGTGTGAATTCGCTGTTCGCACGCGCAGTGGGTGCAGAAGATAAACCCAAGATAGGCGGCCGTTTGCCATGCGCCACACACAAAGTTTGTAATGGTGCGGCACCTGGTGAATGGTCTGGATGGGAGTGGGTGCACACAACCATGCGTATGTCGCCACCCGCAGCACGCCACAAGCGGTCAAGGTGTTCATCATCCGCGGGGCCAGGGTCAATCACTAAGTAACCAGTGTCTGGGTCACCCACCAAATAGCTATTGGTGCCAGGGCCAGTCATCACACCTGGGTTAGGGGCGGTGAGGCGTTGAACATTTTTAAGTAAGAACACGCTCTCGTTGGTACGCCAGTCCAAGTAATGGAGATGTTGACCTTCTGGACACGTTAATGCCAGTTCGCCAAATGGGGCGTCTTTAGATTCATATTTCACTAATCGCCCATGGAGCCAACCAGATCGCGCTTGCAGAGGTTTCTCTATGGGTGATACGGACTCTGCGCCAGAGTCGTTACTGTGTAGGCGTTGGGTAGATCGAACCATGGGCGCATTATCAATGGCAGTTGGTCCGTAATAACCCCATGCGTAAAAGCCGTAGCGCAAACCTCCGCTTGTTGTAGAACAATGCGCGGCGCGCATAGTTTTATTTTTAGGGAGTTTTCATATGAACGGTTGGATAAAAAATTCAGGGCTGACGTCACTTCTGATGTGCACTTTGCTTGTTCTGCCCATGCAGACCCTTGCGCAAGCATGGCCAACCCGCCAGCCTATTCGACTGGTAGCCGTTTTTCCTCCTGGTGGTTCAGTTGATCAAGTTGCGCGCATCATTGCCCAGCCCCTGTCTCAGCAATTGGGCCAAAGCGTGATCGTTGAAAACCGCGGTGGTGCCTCTGGAACGATAGGTACAGCGGCTGTGGTGCAAGCACCGGCTGACGGCTACACCTTCGCAGTGGTCTTTGACACATTTGGTGTCAACCCAAGTCTTACCCCGAGCATGCCGTTTGACAGTAAAAAAGACCTCACTCCCCTGGTCTTAGTTGGCACATCACCCATGGTGTTGGCAACGCATGCGGGTTCTGAATACAAAACATTTGCGGAAGTCGTCGCCGCCGCAAAAGCCAAGAAAAATGTAAATTTCGGCACGATTGGCAATGGCAGCTTAGGCCACTTGGCCATGGCCTTGTTAGGCAAAGATGCCCAAGTCGATTGGACGCACATTCCTTACAAAGGCGGCGGCCCCTTGATGAGCGATGCTGTCGCTGGTCATGTGCCTTTGTCTATCGCATCTATATTTGTGACCAAGCCCCACATCGATAGTGGCCGCATGCGCCCATTGGCGGTGACCACTACCAAGCGTTCGCCAGACTTACCCCAAGTTCCAACGATTGCAGAAAATGGTTATCCAGGTTTTGAAGCACCTGCATGGTGGGCCTTTTTGGCATCGTCCAAAACGCCACCCGAGATCATCAAGCGCATGAACGAAGAACTCAACAAAGTTCTGAAAAATCCAGAAGTTGCTAAAAAACTCGATGCCCAAGGCATTGACATCATGGGCGGTTCTTCAGAACAAGCCCGCTCTTTTATTGAAAAGCAAATGGTGATTTGGGCCAAGGTTGTCAAAGACAACGACATCAAAGCCGATTGATGCCTTTGTTCAATGCCTTTGCTCACCCTCAGGCGTAATTTGAAGCGCCGTTAAAAAGCGCGCCACCATGTTGTAGGTGGCAATTGCAGTGGTTAACTCGACCACGCCTGTGGTGTCAAAGTGTTGGCTGATTTGCTTAAACAAAGCATCTTCCACCTTTACTTTGACCGTGATTTGTGCCGCGTATTGCACTACTAGGCGCTCCACTTCACCAAAAGCGGCATCCGTGATGGCTTGGCATGCGTCACCTTGGACAGCGCGGTTCAAGGCGTCCAACTCTGCCTGTGTGCCACCAGCAGTTAAAAAATCTGGCGCATGGTGGTGGTATTCGTAGGTTGCGCCTGTGAGCAAAGCCACAGTGCAAATACCAAGTTCACATAATTTTCGGCTAGTGGGTAAGCCCGTGCGCACATTTTTTAAATAGACATTCCAGCCGCGTGCAACTGGCTCACTCCAAAGTAAGGCCTTATCTAGATTGAGTAGCGAACCACCGCGGCGGGCAAGTATGGCGTCCACCATGTCTTGGGGTTGGGGTTTGCGTTCGGGGGTCCAAGCGGGAATGCGCATAGAAAAAACCTTTCTCACGAAAAAGCTGCATTATGGGGGGCTTATTGCTAGTCGATAATCGCATGATGCGTATTCGCTTTACCAAAATGCAAGGTGCAGGCAACGACTTCGTGGTGTTAGACGAGACACGCGAACGTTTCAATCTAGGGCCTGCACATTACCGTTTTTTGGCAGACCGCCACTTTGGTGTTGGTGCCGATCAAATTTTGACAGTCCGTCCCGCACCGCAAGCCGATGTCGATTTTGAGTATGTGATCCATAACGCCGATGGAGGTGAAGTAGAGCAATGCGGCAACGGTTCGCGGTGCTTTGTTCGGTTTGTCCAAGAGCAGGGCTTGACAAGCAAATCTTCGGTTCGCGTCAAAGTGCATGGCGGCGTTATTGAGTTGCACGCGTTAGCCAACGGGCAAGTCAAGGTCGATATGGGCGTGCCAGTCTTTATCAACCAAGCCCAGCAACTCCATCTCTCTCATGGCGAATCCCCCACAGTTGCGGTTGTGTCTATGGGCAACCCCCACGCTGTTCAATTGGTGCAAGACGTGGCGACAGCTCCGGTCCTATCCCAAGGCCCACTCATTGAAAACCATGCTGCATTTCCTAAGCGCATCAACGCAGGCTTTATGCAAATCGTCAGCCGCAGTGAAATTCGTCTGCGTGTGTTCGAGCGCGGTGTAGGTGAAACACTCTCATGCGGCACAGGCGCATGTGCCGCGGTTGTTACTGGCATACAGTGGGGCTTGCTGGATGCGAATGTTTTGGTGCACACCCAAGGTGGTGATCTCACGATTGCTTGGCAAGGCGATGGTGCATCAGTATGGATGACTGGCCCAGCCACCTCGGTCTTTCAAGGCGAGATCAATTTACCCGACAATTTATGAACCCTGCTATGAACCCCATCACTGAAGAAGACATTGCCAATTTTTTAGTCAACACGCCAGATTTTTTTGAGCGGCATGCTGAGCTTTTGGCGGCTGTGCGTTTAAACAGTCCACATGGCGCGCGCGCGGTGAGCTTGCAAGAGCGCCAAGTGGATATGTTGCGCGAAAAAATTCGCGCACTTGAGATGCGCTTGATGGACATGATGCGCCACGGTACCGACAACGAGGTGTTGATCGAGCGCATGCAGCGTTGGGTCAAAACCTTGCTGATGACCGCTAATGCACGTGACTTACCCTACACCATCGCCGACCATATTCAGCACGATTTTTTGGTGCCGCAAGTGGCGATCAAGGTATGGGGCGTGGCCGATGACTACCAGATTGAACCCTTTGCAGTGGGTGTGGGCGACGAAGTCAAAACCTTTGCCCAAACCCTGAGCACGCCTTATGTCGGCATGAACCAAAACTTTGAAGCAGTGAAGTGGTTGCTAGAGCCCAGCGCTGCCCAGTCAGTTGCCATGGTGGCATTGCGTGCGACTCAGGCACACGACACCCCCCAGACTGCCACAAAGCAGCCCGTTATAGGTTTGTTGGTGATGGCCTCACCAGACGCCCAGCGTTACCACGAAGGCATGGGCACTGCATTTATTGAGCGTTTGGGCGATTTAGCCAGCGCCGCACTCTCGCACTTGCGCTAACGCGTCATAAAACCATGGACTGGGTTGCCCGCTACCTTGACCATGTGCGTTATGAGAAACGCCTCGCAGAGCGCACCCATGTGCTCTACAGCCTGGATTTACAAAAACTCAGTGACTATGCCAAAGATGCGGGGCTTGCTTTGGAGGCTGTGCAAGCCAGCCATATTCGCCGCTGGGTTTCGCAGATGCACAGTGGTGGACGCAGTGGCCGCGGTATTGCCCTCATATTGTCTGGTTGGCGAGGTTTCTATACCTGGCTAGGACGAGAGGGCGTGGTGCAAAGTAACCCGGTGCAAGGCGTGCGGGCCCCCAAAGCACCCAAGCCATTACCCAAAGCATTGAGTGTGGATGACGCCATGCAATTGGCAGAGTTCTCTGCCTCGCCCGAGGTAACCGATCCTTGGTTGGAATGCCGCGATGCAGCCATGGTGGAATTGCTCTACGGCTGTGGACTGCGTGTCGGTGAATTGGTGGGGCTAGACGTGCAAGCTAGTAATGTGGCAAAGGGTTGGCTAGATTTAGAAAGTGGCCAAGCCCATGTATTTGGTAAAGGCAGCAAAAGGCGCAGTGTTCCAATCGGAAGCAAAGCCTTAGCGGCTGTAAATGCTTGGTTGGCGGTTCGCGATCAAGGCTTGAAGGTGTGCCAGAGAAGTCTTGCACCTACCGAACAAAGCGTTTCCACAGAAGCTCAGAATGCCCTCTTCATAGGCAGGTACGCAACCCGTTTGACCGCCCAAGGCATTTGGCAGCGTTTGAGGCAGCGCAGTTTGAAAGCAGGGCTTGCCACTCCAGTTCATCCGCATATGTTGCGCCATTCATTTGCCAGCCATATTTTGCAGTCCAGCAGTGATTTGCGTGCTGTACAAGAGCTGCTCGGGCATGCCAACATCAGTACAACACAGGTCTATACGCGCTTGGATTTTCAACATTTAGCCAAGGCCTATGACGCAGCGCATCCGCGTGCACGGAAAAAGTGAACTTACTTATAAATTTTTCCGACTTGTTGCTCAAAGCGGAAAGCGAGACAATAGCGGGTTAACCGCATTTTTTTCTACAAGGTAGTTCTCGTATGTTGATTCCAGCCACCATCCTGACCGGCTTTTTGGGTTCAGGCAAAACCACTTTACTCAAACGCGTCTTGACCGAGGCCCATGGCCAAAAAATTGCTGTCATTGAGAACGAGTTCGGTGAAGAAAATATCGATAACGAAATCTTGGTCTCTGACACCAACGAACAAATCATCCAGATGAACAACGGCTGCGTGTGCTGCAGTATTCGAGAAGACTTGCGCACCACTTTGCAACTTTTGGCAGCTAAAAAACGCAAAGGCCTGTTAGATTTTGAACGCGTAGTGATTGAAACCACGGGCTTGGCAGACCCCGGCCCGGTAGCGCAAACCTTCTTCATGGACGACGAGATAGCAGAGAGCTTTTTGCTCGACTCGATTCTCACCTTGGTGGACGCCAAGCACGCCGCCCAGCAACTCAACGACCGGCAAGAAGCGCGTCGTCAAGTAGGCTTTGCAGACCAAATATTTATTAGCAAGTCTGACTTGGTCTCTACTGAGGAATTAGACACCCTGCAGCACCGCGTCAAACACATGAACCCTCGGGCACCGCAAAAGGTGGTGCATTTTGGTGAAGTATCCCTGGCAGAAGTGTTCGATTTGCGTGGTTTTAACCTCAACGCCAAGCTAGACATCGATCCCGATTTCTTGGCCGACGATGGGCACCATCACCACGACGGTGAGCATTGCGACCATCCTTCGCATAAGCATGGGCATGATGGCCACGACCACGGTCATGGTGAGCATGGCCACGGCCATCACCACCACCATGACGATGACGTCAAAAGCTTTGTCTTCAAATCTAAGCGCGCCTTCGATCCCGCTAAGTTAGAAGACTTTTTGGGCACTGTCGTGAATATTTATGGTCCCAAAATGTTGCGCTACAAGGGCGTATTGAATATGCGTGGGACGGAGCGTAAAGTCATTTTCCAAGGCGTTCACCAACTCATGGGAAGTGATTTAGGACCCGAATGGGCCCAAGGTGAAGATCGAATAAGCAAGATGGTGTTTATTGGTATTGATTTACCCAAAGACATCTTGATGCAAGGCTTGGAGCATTCTCTGGTTTAGCCTTTTGAATGTGGCTACAATCGCCGCGCGCCAGACCTCTCTTGGTACAAATTCGTGCACTAAAGCAATGGCGAGGAGACAAATCGTGAATGCACAAGCCCGTCATAAAAAACCAACAAAATCAGCGGCAGCTAAAAAAGCTGTCAAACCTGCTGCAAAGCCTAAAACAACCGCTAAAAAGCTTGTGAAAAAACCAACCCCTGCTAAGAAACCTGTGACTAAAAAAATAGCTGCCAAAGCGGTACCCAAGAAGGCAACTGCCAAAAAAGTGACTCCTAAAAAACCGATAGCCAAAAAGCCCGTGGCCAAGAAGGTGCCGGCAAAAAAAGTGGTTGCAAAGAAAGCACCAGCCAAGAAGCTTGTCGCCAAAAAAGCGCCTGTTAAAAAGGTAACCGCTCCTAAAGCAAAAGTACCCTCTAAAAAAGTAGAGGCACCCAAAAAATCCGCCACACCTAAGGATGCTGCTAAAGCGGTTGTACCTGCTCCTGTGGTCCATGTCACACCCATCATTCCGGGCTACACGCCCGTGGTGCACAAGAAAAATTCCAGGGCCGCCAAAATGGCTGCACTCGTTCCCCCTCCACCCACGCAAGTCTTGGCATCAACCGCAGCGAAAAACAGCTTCATGCCTATCTTGCAACAGACTGCATCGACCATCATTCCCGTGATACCCCAAAAAGACGCCAAACTCGCCAACAACTGGAAAACCAAATCGGCTGACCAACTCACCGACGCTGAGGTAATAGCCATGCCAGACGGTGAGTACATGAACGATATACAAATGGCTTTTTTCCGTCTCAAATTGGTACAACTCAAAAACGAAGTCTTGAGTAACGCCAGCGAAACCACTGAGCATTTGCGCGAAGACACGGTGGTGGTCCCTGACCCCGCAGACCGCGCCACTATTGAAGAAGAACATGCCTTGGAGTTGCGCACCCGCGACCGTGAGCGCAAGTTACTGAAAAAAATCGAGCAATCCATTCACCGTATCGACGGTGGCGATTACGGCTACTGTGACGAAACAGGCGAACCTATCGGAGTCGCCCGTTTGCTTGCCCGTCCAACCGCTACCTTGTCACTAGAGGCACAAGAGCGGCGCGAACTCAAGCAAAAAATGTTCGGAGATTGAGTCGTTGTTGTATGGCAACGCAAAAAACAGGCCTTTGGCCTGTTTTTTTTGGCTATTATTTTCTTGATAAGACACTTTTAATAAATTCTCTAAGTGCTTGCTTTATAAGGATTTTTGTTTCTAGACTTATTTATGAAATCGCTCCTAAGTTGTTGATTTCATTGAAAAAAATAGAAAAACCCTTGGTGAAGCAGTGAAATCCTGATACAGTGCAAATAAGTGCAAATTAGTGGTGAAAAGTGTAGATTCACTTTCACTACTGGTTGCGTATTGTGTATTTGCCAAGGAAATCTGCTGTGTTTCAAGGTGCGTCTTCGCTGAGTCTCGATGCCAAGGGCCGTTTATCGGTACCTACGCGTCATCGCGACGTCTTGAGCGCCACAGCGAGCGGGCAACTCACGATCACGCGTCATCCCCACGGCTGTTTGATGCTGTTCCCACGCACCGAGTGGGAGAAATTTCGAGAACGCGTTGCGGCTCTCCCCATGAGCGCGCAATGGTGGAAGCGGGTCTTGCTCGGTAATGCGATGGATGTGGAGATGGACGGCACAGGCCGTGTGTTGATCTCCCCTGAACTGCGCGCTGCCGCAGGTATTTCAAAAGACACCATGTTGCTAGGCATGGGCAACCACTTTGAGTTGTGGGACAAGGCAACTTACGAAACGCAAGAAGCACAAGCCATGCAAGGCGACATGCCGGACGTCTTCAAGGAATTTTCTTTCTAAAGGATGACGGTGGACACGCCATGGCAGCACACCACCGTCCTACTCAGCGAAGCCGTCGATGCACTCGACCTTCAGCCGGACGGTACCTACGTAGATGCAACCTTTGGACGCGGTGGACACACGCGTCTGATGCTCTCCCAACTCTCCGACAAAGGGCGGGTGATTGTCTTCGACAAAGACCCAGAAGCGATCGCAGTGGCCCAGCAAATCCAAGACCCGCGTTTGTCGATACGGCACGAAGGATTCGCGCACTTAGGCGATTTGCCGCCGGCATCGGTCGATGGCGTGTTGATGGACTTGGGCATCAGTTCACCGCAAGTCGACAACCCCGCGCGGGGATTTTCATTTCGACACGATGGCCCTCTGGACATGCGTATGGACACCACGCGTGGACAGAGTGTGCAGCAGTGGTTGGCAGAAGCAGACATGCAACACATAGCGGAGGTGATACGTGAATATGGCGAGGAACGGTTTGCTCTACAGATTGCAAAGGCGATTGATGCTCGCCGACAAGAACGGGGCATCCCTGCAACCACCACTGAATTGGCCGAGCTCGTGGCTGACACGGTCAAAACCCGCGAGCCGGGCAAGGACCCTGCAACGCGCACATTTCAGGCTTTTCGGATTTTCATCAACGCCGAGCTTGAAGAGTTACAACAAGCGCTAGCCGCAACTTTGCATGTTTTGCGTCCACATGGAAGATTGGCTGTGATTAGTTTTCATTCTTTAGAGGACCGTATCGTCAAGCAGTTCATTGCGCGGCATGCACGCGAGGTATACGACCGACGTGCACCATTTGCTTTGCCGCAAGTAATGGATTTCAAAGCCTTGCAGAGGGTGAAACCCAGTGCACAAGAAATTAGCCATAACCCGCGTGCACGAAGTGCGATTTTGCGAGTAGCACAGCGCCTACCCAAACAGCAGCAAGAGGTATTTGCATGACTCGGGTAAGCATTATTTTGTTAGCCGCTGTCATGCTAAGCGCTCTGTATTTGGTTAGAACCCAGTATGAGTCGCGAGCCCTGACAACCGAGCTCGATCAAGCTATGCGTGAAGCACGACGACTAGAGATTGAAAATGACCGAATAGACGTTGATCGGCGTGCACAAGCAACGCCTAAGCGGGTAGAAAAATTAGCGCGTGAGCAATTACACATGCGAACTATCACACCTGCGATTACGCATTACGCAAATTTGCCTTTACGAGAGAGTGCGGCTGATGGAGTGGTGCGCCCATGAGTAGCCGAAGTGTGCAGTACACCTCAAGCCCTTTATTGGCCAGTAAAACGCCCATTTGGCGAAGCCAGTTTATTGTTGCGTGCATTGCATTAGGATTTTTAGGTTTGGTAGTGCGTGCAGCTTATGTGCAATTGATAGATAACGCATTTTTCAAACGCCAAGGAACCGTCCGCCATGTTCGTACGCTAGACCTACCTGCAAATAGAGGGCGTATCTTGGATCGTAATGGCCACATCCTGGCCTCTAGCGTGCCAGTGCCAAGCATTTGGGCGAATCCAGAAAACATGGATCGAAACCCAGAAAATCTCAAGTCTCTTGCAAAATTATTAGGCCTGACGCAAGCAGATTTAGAAAAAAAACTCAGCGATGAAGATAAAAACTTTGTATGGCTTAAGCGCCAAGTCGATGAATCCACTGCCAAAAGCATAGAGAACCTCAAGATCAAAGGAATTTATGCACGCAAGGAATACAAGCGCGTTTATCCTGAAGGTGAGGCGGTTGCCCATGTAGTGGGTTTCACCAATGTTGAAAATATCGGCCAAGAAGGTATTGAGCGCGAGTTCAATAATGCGCTGGGGGGTAAGCCAGGTTCTAGACGCGTTATCAAAGATAAATTTGGTCAAGTTGTTGAAGACATCGGTGAAATCATCTTGCCCGAAGACGGCAAAGATTTGCAATTGAGCATTGATAGCAAAGCACAGTACTTTGCTTACGAAAAAATCAAAGAGGCTGTTCTTACTAACCGAGCCAAGGCGGGCAGCGTAGTGGTTTTGCATGCAATTACAGGCGAAGTGATTGCAATGACAAATTACCCAAGTTATGTGCCCGATCGCAGGGGCAATTTAGTGGGAGAACAACTAAGAAATCGTGCGCTCACAGATACCTTTGAGCCTGGCTCGGTGATGAAACCATTCACGATCGGCTTGGCCTTGGATTCAGGACGAGTGACGCCTACCTCTATCATCCAAACTGCACCGGGCTCTATGAATTTAACCGGCACCACGATTCGTGATGCCCATCCACACGGAGCATTGACAGTAGAGCAGGTGATTCAGGTTTCTAGCAACGTAGGTACTACCAAGATTGCTATGCAGATGCAACCACAAGAAATGTGGGAGACATTTTCCCAAGCAGGATTTGGTCAAAAGCCCCCCATAGCTTTTCCAGGAGTTGTCGCAGGGCGTTTACGCCCCTATAAAACTTGGCGTCCGATTGAACAAGCCACTATGTCCTATGGCTATGGTTTGTCGGCATCTCTATTTCACATAGCGCGTTCATACACCGTCTTTTCGCATGACGGACAAATCATTCCTGTTACCTTTTTGAAGAACGATTTGCCAGTCTCAGGAGAGCAAGTCTTTACTCCAAATACTGCCAGCCAAGTGCGCAAGATGTTGCAAATGGCGACAAGCCCTGGAGGCACGGGAACCAAAGCACAAACCATGGGTTATTCGGTAGGAGGTAAGTCAGGTACCGCGTATAAACAGGTTGGCAAAAGTTACGGCAGTGAAAAGAATCGCAAATACCGTGGCTGGTTCGTAGGCATGGCCCCCATTGAAAAACCTTTGATCATCGTAGCGGTGATGTTGGATGAACCTAGCAACGGCCGTTACTTCGGTGGTGATGTTGCAGCACCTGTATTTAGTGAAGTAGTACAGCAAACCTTACGCATGATGCGTGTACAACCGGATATTGCGGTCAAACCTATGGTGGTGACGCAATTGGTAAAGGAGTCTTTGTAATGCAAAGACTGCAAACACCCGAACAAGCCGCCCAATGGTTACGCGAACGTGTCTCAGGATGCTTGCGTACGGATAGTAAAAAAATAAAACCCCAAGACGGTTTTATTGCTTGGCCTGGTGCGACATACGATGCACGCAACTTCGTTCCCATTGCACTAGAAAAAGGCGCTGGCGCATGTTTAGTCGAAGAAACCGGCTCTGCAGTATTTGATTGGGACAAGTTAAATGTCCCGCCAGACCAAGTAGCGAGTTACAGCGGACTTCCATCTGCCAGCGGTTCAATTGCAGCTAGTTTTTACCAACATCCAAGCAAAGAGATGGACGTTATTGCCATCACGGGAACAAATGGCAAGACGACATGTGCTTGGTGGCTAGCCCATGCATTAGAACAACGCAAGATTCCTTCTTCAATCGTTGGAACATTAGGCATGGGGCGACCAGAGCAATTGACGTATTCTGGAATGACAACCCCAGACCCCGTTTTGTTGCAATCGCACTTACGTGAAATGGTGGATGAAGGTGTTGTCTGCTGTGTGATGGAGGCATCCTCCATCGGTATAGCTGAACATCGACTAGATGGCACGCAAGTCAAATTAGCCATGTTTACTAATTTTTCTCAGGATCATCTGGACTATCACAAGGATATGGAAAGGTACTGGCAAGCCAAAGAAACATTATTCGACTGGCCGGGTATTGAAGTTGTAGTTATCAATATCGATGATCCAAAAGGGCGGTGGTTGGCGAAGAAGCTAGAAAAAAATCAAACTCTGCAAATCTGGACATTCTCTGCGTTGGTACAAAGTGCCTTCGAGGGATTGCAGCATATCCAAGCAAGTGAAATTCAGTATTCAGAGCGCGGTGTTCAATTTGCATTGAAGCAAGGTGAATCTTCTTACGACTTAGAAACCACTATGGTGGGTGACTACAACGTTAGTAATTTAACCGGTGTGATTACCTGCCTGTGTGCGCTAGGACACTGCTTAGAAGACGCAGTGCAAGCATGTAAGCATTTACCCGCCGTACCTGGTCGCATGGAATTATTAGGTGCAGTTGGCGAACCTCTGGTTGTGGTGGACTTTGCGCATACTCCTGATGCGATAGAAAAAGTATTACATGCTTTAAAGCCCTTGGCATCCTTGCGTGGTGGAGAGCTCATTTGTATTTTTGGATGTGGTGGTGAAAGAGACAAAAGTAAACGCCCGTTAATGGCCGCTGCAGCAGAAACGCTAGCGCAACACATCGTACTCACGAGTGACAACCCAAGAAACGAAGACCCAGAGGCTATTTTGCGTGACATGCAAAAAGGTTTACAAACACCGCAATCAGCACGCATAGTCTGTGATAGAGCGCAAGCTATTGCCATCACCATAGAACAAGCTAACAAAAGTGATGTTGTGTTGATTGCAGGCAAAGGGCATGAGTTTTACCAAGAGATCAAAGGCGTGAAACTTCCCTTTCGTGACCAATGGCACGCACAGCAAGCACTACAAAAAAGGAGCTTGCATGTCTGATATGCATTTAAGGCTAGAAGACGCTGCCAAATGGCTTGTCGGCGCTCGCACCATCAGCAATAGTTCGGTCTCTATTGAACGCATTCACACAGATAGCCGCAGTGTAGAGGCGGGGGATTTATTTGTTGCATTAGAAGGGGAGCGCTTTAATGCCCATGATTTTTTGCTGGAAGTAAGCCAAAGTGGTGCTAGCGCAGCAATGGTGGCTTATGGAAAATCGCATCCCGATATCGCTTGCGTTGAAGTGCCTGATACGCGCATAGGGCTTGGTCAGTTGGCCAAAGGATGGAGAAATCAATTGCATCTTCCTGTGATTGCTGTCACCGGAAGTAATGGAAAAACAACTGTTACACAAATGCTGGGTAGTATTTTGCGTAGCGCATTTGGTGACGGTGCGCTGGCTACGCAGGGTAATCTGAATAATGAAATTGGAGTCCCTCTTACTGTTTTGCGCTTACGCAAATTTCACCGCTGCGCAGTTATTGAATTAGGCATGAATCACCAGGGTGAAATTGCCCAGCTTGCGGCTATGGCACAACCCACCGTGGCATTGGTGAACAACGCACAACGAGAGCACCAAGAATTTATGGCTAGCGTTGCAGCTGTTGCACAAGAAAACGGCGAAGCCATCTCAGCTTTGAACGCAGATGGAATAGCGGTATTTCCTGCAGATGATCCACACACAGCTGTTTGGAGAGAGCAAGCAGATAAGAGGGTTTGTATGACTTTCTCGATGCAGCCCTCCCAAGAAATATCAAATAAAGCAGATGTCTTCCTCACCCAGGCCCAATGGCAAGGTGACCATTGGAAATTAGAAATAACAACACCTCAGGGTAACTTCAAAACCAAGTTGCATTGCGCAGGCAGACATAACGTTAGCAATGCATTAGCTGCTGTTACTGCAGCTTTAGCTGCAGGTATTGAAATTGAAAAAATTTCACAAGGACTAGAACTCTTCAAGCCTGTCAAAGGACGTTCTCTTGCCTATTGCATCAAACTAGCAAACAAAGAAGTAAATGTGGTGGATGACACCTATAACGCTAATCCTGATTCAGTCAAAGCGGCTATCGATTTATTGGCTGAACTGCCCAAGCCGCAAATGTTGGTTTTGGGTGACATGGGAGAAGTCGGTAGCCAAGGGCCTGAATTTCACAAAGAAGTAGGCCTGTATGCCCACCTCAAAGGAATAGACCGCGTTTTGTGTCTAGGTGATCTCACAATATCCGCAGCGCAAGCCTGTGGAACAAGCGCGCAACACTTTAGTGACATAGGCGCTCTCAATCTGCAAGTACGCAAAGAATTACCTGGCATATCAAGCTTATTGGTGAAGGGCTCGCGCTTTATGCGGATGGAGCGGGTGCTAGAGGCCTTATCCAATCAAACAGAACAAGATAGACAGGAGACCACACCATGCTGATCACTTTGGCGCAATGGTTACAAAGCCTGTCGCCTGAATTTGGATTTTTTCGGGTGTTTCAGTACATCACATTTCGTGCTGTGATGGCAGCGCTAACCGCATTGCTGATTGGCCTATTTGCGGGCCCTGCAGTAATAAGGCATCTGGTGTCATTGAAGATCGGACAGCCCATACGTGATTACGCTATGCAAACGCATAAGGTTAAAACGGGAACACCCACCATGGGGGGTGTTTTGATATTGATTGGCATAGGTGTATCCACCTTGCTGTGGGCTGATCTGACGAACCGCTTTGTATGGATCGTGATGCTAGTGACCTTTGGATTTGGTGCTATTGGCTGGGTCGATGACTGGCGAAAAGTTGTGTACAAAGACCCAGAAGGAATGCGTTCACGCGAAAAATACTTGTGGCAATCCTTGATTGGATTAATTGCAGCCCTGTACTTGGTTTTTAGCATATCGGAGAGCAGTAACTTACGCGTACTTGAATTGTTTTATTCGTGGATGCAATCTGGTTTCGATGTGGACTTGCCTCCTAAAGCGGGCTTGTTATTGCCCTTTATGAAAGAAGTGAGTTATCCCCTGGGCGTATTTGGTTTTGTCATATTGACCTATCTGGTGATTGTGGGGTCGAGTAATGCTGTTAATTTGACCGATGGATTAGATGGTTTGGCCATCATGCCCGTTGTCATGGTGGGATCAGCGCTGGGTGTGTTTGCCTATGTCACAGGTAGTTCGGTGTATTCAAAGTACCTGATATTTCCCTACATACCTGGTTCAGGTGAGCTCATGATTTTCTGTGCAGCTATGGCAGGCGCGGGCTTAGCATTTTTATGGTTTAACACTTATCCAGCCCAAGTCTTTATGGGGGATGTAGGTGCGCTGGCCTTGGGTGGCGCATTGGGCACGATCGCGGTGATCGTGCGTCAAGAAATTGTGCTGGCCATCATGGGAGGAATTTTTGTGGTGGAAGCACTGTCTGTGATGTTGCAGGTGGGCTACTTCAAATACACCAAGAAAAAATACGGCGAAGGTCGACGTATTTTGAAAATGGCACCGCTGCACCACCATTTTGAAAAATCAGGCTGGACCGAAACACAAGTGGTTGTTCGGTTTTGGATCATCACCATGCTGTTGTGTTTGGTGGGCATGTCTACTTTGAAATTAAGGTAATTATTTCTGTGCATTCATTGCAACAACTCTCGGTCCTTGTCTTGGGTCTAGGCGACTCAGGGCTTGCTATGGTGCGCTGGTGCGTTCGCCACGGTGCAGACCTTGTGGTAGTTGATTCGCGCGAAAACCCTCCCCATCTTGCGCAGTTAAAAGAAGAACATCCTGGAGTAGTGTTTAAACACGGACCATTTGATGCCTCACTGGTGGAGGGACAAGCTATTCGTGCGGTCTTTAAAAGCCCTGGTTTAAGTCCTGAATCGGTAGCGCCTGTATGGCAAGCAGCAAAAGCTGCAGGTTTATGGGTAGGGACCGAGCTCACCTTGTTTGCAAAAGCTCTGGAGGATTTAAAAACCAACCAGCAATACGCACCTCATGTACTGGCTATTACGGGAACGAATGGCAAAACAACGGTGACAACATTGACAGCGCAGCTGCTAGAGCGCGCTGGTCAGCGCGTGGCAGTAGCTGGAAATATTGGACCTACTCTGCTTGACACCTTGTCTGCGGCGATAGATCAAGAGCAAACCCAGTGGCCACAAGCATGGGTATTGGAGTTATCAAGTTTTCAACTCGATCAGGTCGACACCTTTGCACCTTCAGCAGCCACAGTGCTGAACTTGACCCAAGACCATCTTGATTGGCATGGAGACATGCAAGCCTATGCGCAAGCCAAAGCGCATATCTTTGGGCACTATGGCTGTAGTGTGATCAACCGTGACGATCCTTTGGTCCGGGCTTTGTTGCCAGCCCCTATTGTCAAAACCAAAGGTAGCAAGCAACCACCACGCGAGATCATGCGATTTGGATCTGATATGCCAACGCGCCATGGTGACTGGGGATTAGAAACTGTTAATGGCATGACGTGGTTAGTACGCGCATTAGATGCAGATGAAACCAGAAAAACGCGCACTTATGCAGAACCAGAAATATATATTCAACGTTTACTACCCATAGATGCCTTACGTATTCGTGGTCGCCATAACGCACTCAATGCGATGGCTGCATTAGCCATGGCTAGCACAACGGGTGCTCCGTTGGCCGCTATGTTGTATGCCTTGCGTGAATACAGGGGAGAGCCCCATCGATTAGCGTCGATTGCACTGCTAGACGGTGTTGAATACTTCAATGACAGCAAAGGCACCAATGTAGGTGCTACTGTGGCAGCTATCAATAGCCTAGGAGCGGATAGACGAATCGTATTGATAGCGGGCGGGGATGGCAAAGGGCAAGACTTTTCACCATTAGTCAAACCGATTGCGCAATTCGTAAGAGCTTTAGTGCTGATTGGTAAAGATGCACCGGCACTCCATCAGGTGCTGGATAAAACAGGTGTACACATACAAGACGCTGCGAGCCTAGAAGAAGCGGTCAAGTTATGCAAAAACCTCGCTAAGACGGGAGACGCCGTGCTGTTGTCCCCAGCGTGCGCAAGTCTTGATATGTTTCGTAACTATGTCCACCGTGGCGAAATATTTGAGCATGCAGTTGAAGAATTGGCACATGAAATGGGCTCTGTTGTAGAAGCCAGTGGAGGCTTACAGGTATGACCAAACTTGCCGCGTACTTTCCGCTAGCCCTAGCTTTGCGTTGGTTTCAATTGCTGCTAACAAAATTTGGTGTACGCCCGCAAGCTGACTTTGACGCATTACCAGTTCGTGTGCAGGGAACAGAATTTACCCGCACAACAGCTGCACCGGTGCATGTCAAAGGGTTTGATCAGCCATTGGTGTGGGTCACATTTGCTTTGCTCATGATTGGTTTGGTGATGGTTTACTCCGCTTCAATTGCATTACCAGACAACCCAAGAACCGGTGGAACTTACTCTTCAACCCATTTTCTGATTCGCCATTGCGTTTCGCTCATCGTGGCATTTGTTGCGGCTTTTGTTGCATTTCAAATTCCATTGAATACCTGGGAGCGACTTGGGCCTTGGGTTTTTATCGCATCCATCGCCTTGCTCATCGTGGTGCTGATTCCATTCTTTGGAAAAACTATCAATGGAGCACGCCGCTGGATTAGTTTTGGATTTATCAATTTTCAACCCTCTGAATTAGCCAAATGGGGCGTGCTGCTGTATGCAGCTAACTACATGGTTCGCAAGATGGAAATTAAAGAACAGTTCTTTGCGGCTGTATTGCCTATGGCTGCTGCGGTAGCCATAGTGGGATCGCTCTTGCTGGCCGAACCCGATATGGGCGCTTTTCTAGTAATTGCTGTAATAGCCATGGGCATTCTATTTTTAGGTGGCGTTAATGCCCGAATGTTCTTATTGATGGCGTTTTTGATTGTCTGCGTCTTTGTGATGATCATTGCATCTTCAGAATGGAGGCGCGAACGAATCTTTGCTTATCTTGATCCGTGGAGTGCTACCAACGCTATTGGAAAAGGTTACCAACTTACCCATTCCTTGATAGCGATCGGTCGCGGAGAAATATTTGGTGTTGGTCTGGGCGGAAGTGTGGAGAAATTGCATTGGCTACCAGAAGCGCACACCGACTTCTTATTAGCCGTAATTGGTGAGGAATTTGGTTTTGTCGGCTTAGTGGTCATTATTGGAATGTTTATGTGGTTAACACGCCGCATCATGTACATAGGGCGACAAGCCATTGCCATGGATCGCGTTTTTGCGGGATTGGTAGCCCAAGGCGTTGGAGTTTGGATTGGTTTTCAATCCTTTATCAATATTGGCGTGAACCTAGGTGCACTCCCCACCAAGGGATTAACGCTTCCCTTGATGAGCTATGGCGGCTCAGCCATTTTGCTCAATTTAATTGCAATAGCTGTGGTTTTGCGGGTGGATTTTGAGAACCGTGTACTCATGCATGGAGGGCGTTTATGAAAACTGCACTCATCTTGGCCGCAGGAACAGGAGGGCATATTTTTCCTGGACTGGCAGTTGCTCATCGCTTGCGCGAACGAGGTTGGAATGTGTGTTGGTTGGGTGCAGCCTCACCAAGTATGGAGAGTCAGTTGGTACCACCGCATGGTTTTGAATTGGCGACCGTGCAGTTCAAAGGTGTGCGCGGTAAAGGCTTGTTGACTTTTATCTTGTTGCCATTCACATTGCTTCGCGCGTGTTGGCAAAGTCTTCAAGTTATGCGCCGAATCAAGCCCGATGTAGTCTTGGGAATGGGGGGCTACATCAGTTTGCCAGCAGGGATCGTTGCAGCAATTACAGGACGTAAGTTAGTTTTGCATGAACAAAATTCCGTAGCAGGAATGTCCAACAAGGTGCTTGCGGTGTTTGCTAATAAAGTTTTAACAACATTTCCCAATGTGTTGAAAAAATCTGAATGGATAGGCAACCCTTTACGCGAAGCTTTTATCAGGCAAGCGCGTCCTCGTGAACGACTTACCAAACGTCATGGACCCCTGCAATTATTAGTAGTGGGCGGAAGTTTGGGGGCACAAGCGCTCAACACGGTCGTACCGCAGGCATTGGCTTTGATGTCTGAATTTCGTCGTCCTGTGGTGATCCATCAAAGCGGAGCCAAGCAAATTGACGCTCTCCACCTGGCTTACGAACAAGCGGATGTGCAAGCAACTTTGACCCCTTTTATTGAAGACACTGCCCAAGCCTTTGCACATGCTGATGTGGTGATTGCACGTGCTGGCGCAAGTACTGTCTCTGAATTAGCGGCAATTGGTGTTGCAGCTATTTATGTGCCATTTCCGCATGCTGTAGATGATCACCAAACAAAAAACGCCAAATTTGTAGTCGATGCTGGAGGGGGTTGGCTATTACCGCAAGCGGAACTTACAGCGCAAGGATTGGCAGATTTATTGCAAACGCTGACACGTGAAAAATTAGTAGATATTGCGGAGAAAGCCTATGCCTTGCGCAAAACCGATGCAACTGAAAAAACAGTAGCGATTTGTGAGCACTTAGTAAGCGCAGAGGCAGTTGCATGAAGCACGCGATTCGCCATATTCACTTTGTCGGTATTGGTGGCTCTGGAATGAGTGGCATTGCCGAGGTGTTGTTGA
The DNA here is from genome assembly GCA_018969975.1 of Burkholderiales bacterium. Classification (GTDB taxonomy): domain Bacteria; phylum Pseudomonadota; class Gammaproteobacteria; order Burkholderiales; family Burkholderiaceae_C; genus Limnohabitans. Next base: position 67,636 of record JAGWXI010000001.1, on the reverse strand, counting down.
ATTTAGGCTATAGCGTCTCAGGCTCTGACCTGTCTGACAGCGCAGCTTTGAAACGATTAGCAGGATTGGGAATTCGTACCTATGTGGGCCATGCGGTTGCGCACATCGTGGGTGCCGACGCTGTCGTGACCTCGACAGCGGTTCAAGCTGATAACCCGGAGGTGGCTGCTGCGCATGCCAAATTAATACCTGTAGTGCCGCGGGCTGTCATGCTGGCAGAGTTGATGCGTTTGAAAAAAGGTATTGCCATTGCAGGAACTCACGGCAAGACGACGACCACTAGTTTGGTTGCAAGCGTTTTAGCGCAAGCTGGCTTGGATCCGACTTTTGTTATTGGCGGACGTTTAAATAGCGCGGGCGCAAATGCCAAACTTGGTGCAGGTGACTACATCGTGGTCGAAGCGGATGAATCGGATGCATCATTTTTAAATCTATTGCCAGTGATGGCCGTTGTGACAAATATAGATGCAGACCATATGGAAACCTATGGCCATGATTTCAATAATTTGAAGCATGCGTTCATCGATTTCCTGCATCGTATGCCTTTTTATGGCTCCGCAATTTTGTGTACTGATGATCCAGCTGTGCGAAGCATTTTGCCGGAGGTATCGCGGCCCATCACGAGTTATGGCTTTGATGGTGATGCGCAAGTCCGTGCTGTCAATGTTCAAGCAAATAACGGCCGCATGCAATTTACTGTGCAAAGACGAAATGGGATTGCGCTTGCCGACATGGATATAGATTTAAATTTAGCAGGCGAACACAATGTATTGAATGCATTGGCAGCGATTGCAGTTGCTGTGGAATTAGATGTGCCTGATGCAGCAGTACAAAAAGCCTTGTCAGAATTCAAAGGCGTTGGCCGACGTTTTCAACGCCATGGCGAAGTAGAAGCCAAATATGGTGGTTTTTTCACGTTGATAGAAGATTATGGCCATCACCCTGTAGAGCTAGCCGCCACTTTGGCTGCTGCAAGAGGTGCTTTCAAGGACAGAAGGCTTATTCTGGCTTTTCAACCGCATAGATACACACGCACACGCGATTGCTTCAACGACTTTGTCGAGGTGTTGTCGCGCCCTGATATCTTGTTACTCACCGAGGTGTATGCGGCAGGTGAAGAACCCATCCAAGAAGCAGATGGACGCACTCTGACTCGTGCATTACGCAGGGCAGGTTTTGACTCTTTGGTGTTTGCTGAAGACATACACGGACTGGCACAAGTAATTTATGAAAATGCCCAAGACGGGGATGTGGTGATGTGCATGGGTGCCGGATCGATAGGACAAGTTCCAGCACAAGTTTTGTCTATAGCGCAAGAGCCATTCAATGGTTTGGTGGAAAAGTCATGACGCATAACAAGACATTCAACATCAGTAAGGCCAAAGTTGCGGTATTGATGGGCGGACGTTCAGCTGAACGTGAAATCTCCATCATGTCGGGTCAAGGTGTTTTGCATGCATTGCGCAGCAAAGGTGTAGATGCGCATGCTTTTGATCCAGCTAGCGAAGCGATGGATCAACTCAAAGTGAAAGGCTTTACCCATGCCTTTATTGCCTTGCATGGCCGCTACGGTGAGGACGGTTCGGTGCAAGGTGCACTTGAGCTGTTAGGAATCCCTTACACAGGATCGGGTGTCATGGCCTCTGCAATTGCAATGGACAAGGTAATGACTAAACGAATTTGGACAGCACTGGGTTTATCAACGCCCAAGTCGGTAAGTCTTGCACCCGATGAGCAATCTGCGCAAGCGATTGCCGCAATTCCACAAACCCTGGGTTTGCCCCTGATCGTCAAGCCACCCCGCGAAGGCTCATCGATTGGCATTACCAAAGTCACCTCTGCACCAGCCATAGAAGCAGCCGCTCAGCTAGCAACCCAATACGACCCCGATTTGCTTTGTGAAGAATTTATTCTTGGCGAAGAACTAACTTGTCCTGTCTTGGGTAACGGGATGCAAGCGCGTGCTTTACCTGTCGTGCGCATTGCAGCACCAGATGGAGCCTACGACTACCAAAACAAGTACTTTACTAACGACGTGCAATACCACTGTCCTAGCGGCTTACCAGAAAAGGAAGAGCGCGCTATTCAAGCCTTGGTAGTTGCTGCTTATCGAGCACTGAACTGCCGCGGTTGGGGCCGCGCAGACATCATGTTGCGCGCAACAGACCGCAAACCATTTTTATTAGAGATGAATACATCTCCTGGGATGACCAGCCATTCTCTCGTGCCAATCTCTGCTAAGGCAGCAGGAATTAGTTATGAAGATTTGTGTCTTGAATTACTCAACAGCGCCACATTGGACCATGTGGAAAGTGGTGCTAAAAAATGAGTGCTTCACGCTACACCACCCATACCCGTGCTCGTGTCGATAAAAACACGGTCTTGCAAGTTCCATGGGATGTGAAGTTAATGCACATTGCAGGTTCATGCATGTTTGCATTCTTAGCACTAGGTGCAGTATGGAGCGTTTTCTGGGCTGCCGTGCACTTACCTGTATTTAATTTAGTCGCTATCACGGTGGAAGGCGAGGTCAACCATAACAACGCAAACACTTTGCGGGCTAATGTAACGACCCGCATGACAGGTAATTTCTTTACTACGGACCTCAGACAAGTACGAGAAGCTTTTGAGGGAGTTCCGTGGGTGAGGTTGGCGATTATTCAACGCGAATTCCCCAACCGGTTACGAGTGACCTTGCAAGAGCATCAACCAGTTGCCTATTGGGGGGATGAGGGTGAATCGCGTTTGCTCAATGAATTTGGTGAAGTGTTTGAGGCAAATCTTGGGGATTTAGAAAATGCAAAGATACCTCGACTCAAAGGTCCCGATAACCAGTCGCGATTGGTATGGGAGATGCACCAAGCACTCGTTCCGATGTTTCGAGGTTTGGCATTGGAATTAGGTAATTTAGAGCTTACCGAACGCGGAAGTTGGCGCGCTTATCTCAAGCAAGGCGCCGTGATTGAGTTAGGGCGTGGTGATGTGGCAGAAGTCACAACGCGTATGCAAAGAGTGGATCAAACATTGGTAGCAGTGGCGAATAAGTTAGGTAGAAAACTGCATGCATTGCAGTCCTTGGATTTGCGCCATGACAACGGATATGCAATTCGCCTACAGGGCGTGAGCACGTTGGAAGTGGCGAGTTCGCGCAACTAAAGAGATTAGGTAAGAAACGAGGCTGTTATGGCAAAAGAGTACAAAGATTTGGTAGTGGGGTTAGATATCGGTACGGCCAAGGTGATGGTGGTCGTGGCTGAAGTCTTGCCCGGCGGCGAACTCAAACTTGCCGGTATGGGTGTAGCGCCTAGCAACGGTCTCAAACGTGGCGTCGTAGTCAATATTGATGCCACTGTGCAAAGTATTCAGCAGGCTTTGAAAGAAGCCGAATTCATGGCCGATTGCAAGATCACCCGTGTTTATACCGGTATCACAGGAAGCCATATTCGCGGCATGAACTCTACGGGTATGGTTGCAGTGAAAGACCGCGAGGTGACGGCGCCTGATGTGGCGCGCGTTGTAGAAACTGCGAAGGCTATCAACATCTCGACAGACCAACGTTTGTTATTAGTACAACCGCAAGAGTTTGTCATCGATGGCCAAGAGGTGCGTGAACCGATTGGAATGAGCGGTATTCGTCTAGAAGCCAAAGTGCATATCGTCACCGGCGCACAAAGTGCTGCTGAAAACATCATCAAGTGTGTACGCCGTTGTGGCTTAGAAGTAGACCAATTGATGCTCAATCCCTTGGCTTCTAGTCTGTCTGTGCTGACAGACGATGAACGTGAATTAGGCGTGGCGCTTGTAGATATTGGCGCAGGCACTACGGATGTTGCGATATTTACCAATGGATCGATTCGCCACACAGCCGTTATTCCAATTGCAGGCGACTTGATCACCAGTGATATTGCGATGGCTTTGCGGACTCCCACCAAAGATGCAGAAGAAATCAAAATCGACTCAGGTTTTGCCAAACAAATGCTGGCAGACCCTGAAATTCAAGTAGAAGTTCCTGGTTTAGGTGACCGCAGTCCGCGCATGTTGAGCCGTCAAGCCTTAGCGGGTGTTATCGAACCGCGTGTGGAAGAAATCTTTTCCTTGGTGCAACAAGTTATCCGTGACTCTGGTTATGAAGAGGTGCTGTCTTCAGGCATTGTGCTCACGGGCGGTAGCGCCGTGATGCCAGGCATGGTGGAGTTGGGCGAAGATATTTTCTTAAAGCCTGTGCGCCGTGGTGTTCCCAACTACAACAGTGCATTGTCAGATATGGTGTCACAACCGCGTGCCGCTACTGCTATGGGCTTGTTGGAAGAAGCGCGCGTGGCGCGCATTCGCGGTTTCAAGGTGTCACAAAAAAGTAGCACGGTTAAAACAGCAGTAGACCGGGTGAAAGATTGGTTTGTGGGGAATTTCTGACCATGACACCACCACGCCACCTGTATTTAGCCCGAGGCAGTCCTGCGGACCCCATGCCTAGCGGTCGACGATGGCGACCCTGCGTGGCCACAGCACCCCCTTCATAAGGAGATGCATGCACAAGACAAAACATATCAATTTAAGGCAACTGCAAATTTTTAGACAGATCGGAGAAACAACATGAGTATTGAAATGATTGAAGTAGAAACTTTCAACTCGGGCACACAAATCAAAGTGATTGGTGTGGGCGGAGGCGGCGGTAATGCGGTGGAGCACATGATTCGCTCGGGCGTGCAAGGCGTTGAGTTTGTGTGTGCCAATACCGATGCGCAGTCACTGCGTATCAGCAATGCACATAAAGTGATTCAACTGGGATCCAATGGCTTGGGTGCTGGCAGCATTCCAGAGCGAGGCCGTGAGGCAGCCGAGGCGGCCGAAGATCAAATTCGCGAGTCATTAGAAGGCACCAATATGTTGTTCGTAACTGCCGGCATGGGTGGTGGAACAGGCACAGGTGCCGCCCCTGTTGTCGCACGCATAGCGCGAGAAATGGGAATTCTCACAGTGGGCGTGGTGACAAAACCTTTTGAGTTTGAAGGCACGCGCAGGATGACAAATGCAGAATTAGGTTTGGCTGAGTTAGAAGCCAATGTCGATTCATTGATCGTTGTCTTAAACGAAAAACTCTTAGACGTGTTGGGTGAAGATGCCAGCCAAGACGATGCGTTTGCATTTGCCAATGACGTATTGAAAAACTCCGTCGGTGGCATTGCTGAAATCATCAACGTCGAAGCCTTGGTCAACGTCGACTTTGCAGACGTACGCACAGTCATGAGCGAAACCGGTAAAGCCATGATGGGGACCGCTGCAGCCAATGGTCCAGACCGTGCACGTATTGCCGCCGAACAAGCGGTGGCTTGTCCTTTGCTAGAAGGCGTGGATATGTCAGGTGCCAAGGGCGTGTTGGTGTTGATCACCGCAGCCAAAGGCGGATTGAAATTGTCTGAGTCACGCGAGGCGATGAACACGATCCGTAAATTCGCATCTCCTGATGCGCATGTGATTTACGGCACTGCATATGACGAATCATTGGGGGACCAAATCCGCGTGACGGTTGTCGCGACTGGTTTGGCTGGTGGCCGTCGAGTCGCACCACAGTTGCAAGTCTTGCGCACTGGAACAGATAACGGCAGTTTCACCACACACAATGCGCCCAACGCTTCACCAGCAGGCATCATGGCTGCTGCCACAGCGGGATTGAGTAACTTGGCTTCTGGCTTGGGTGTTGGTAATGCAGCCACGCAACCTGACTACAACAGCATGGCCGTGCCTAGTGTGTGGCGTACCAATCGCACACAAGCTGCTGCAAAAGTAGATGCTTTGTCTTCAGGTGGAATGGATGATTACGAAATCCCTGCCTTCTTGCGTAAGCAGGCCGACTAAGATTCAGAGAAAATAGCCGACGTGCTTAAACAAAGAACTATCCAATCTCTCACTAAAGCTGTAGGAGTGGGTCTTCATAGCGGTCAACGCGTGGAGCTCACTTTGAGGCCAGCTCAGCCTGAAACAGGGATTGTGTTTAGGCGCGTGGATTTACCTGTACCGGTAGATATTCCCATATCTGCTACTGCGGTCACTGACACGCGATTGGCATCTACTATCTCCAATGGTGGAGCCAAGGTATATACGGTAGAACATTTGATGTCTGCATGTGCAGGATTAGGTATCGACAATATGTATGTCGATATCACCGCACAAGAGGTGCCCATATTGGATGGTTCCGCCTCATCTTTTGTTTTTTTATTGCAAAGCGCGGGCATTGTGGAGCAAAACGCGCCAAAGCGTTTCATTCGTATTCTCAAAAGTGTGCAAGTGCAAGAAGGGGAAGGCGAGTCCACGAAATGGGCACGCTTAGATCCGCACCATGGCTATAAGCTTAGTTTTGAAATTAATTTCCACCATCCTGCTGTTGATCAGACCGGACAACGTGTGGTTTTTGATATGGATAAAGACACCTACACCCGCGATATTGCAAGGGCTAGAACCTTTGGCTTTACCAAAGATGTGGAGAACATGCGTGCCAATGGATTGGGCATGGGCGGCGGTCTAGATAATGCCATTGTGATGGATGATTACAAAGTTCTCAACAGCGATGGCTTGCGCTACGACGACGAATTTGTGAAACACAAAATACTCGATGCTATGGGCGACTTGTTCTTATTAGGCAAACCCTTGTTGGCTTCCTACTGTGCTTTTCGTTCTGGCCATGCCCTGAACAACAGACTCTTGCGGGAATTATTGAGTCAACCCAGTAGCTTTGAGACAGTAACTTTCGAAGATGTACATCAGGCACCGCCCGGTCTGGCGGTATTGGCGCCTGCTTGGTAATTATTTGCTACGACTAGCCCGGTACATACCGCTGGTGCTTCGCGACAGAGACGTTTCTCGCGTTAATTGCTCCATAAGATGGCCTACATGCGCATGCGTGATTGCAAGGCCTAGGGCATCAGCTGCATCAGGCCCCGGCAATGTAGGAAGGTTGAGTATGCGCTTGACCATTTCTTGCACCTGCGCTTTTTGCGCTTTGCCATGTCCTGCTACCGCTTTTTTCATTTGCAATGCGGTGTATTCCGCTACGGGTAAATCACGCGATACAAGTGCAGTAAGACACGCGCCCCGTGCTTGGCCTAAGAGCAAAGTAGCTTGGGGATTAACGTTGACAAAAACAATTTCAACCGCGCTGTGATCTGGTTGGTAACGCGCAATTACCTCATGGATACCTTCATATAAAACTTTAAGACGCTGCGGTAATAACCCTTGCGCGACGCTATGGGTGCGAATTGTTCCGCTGGCGATATAGCGCAAACTTTGTCCATCCAAGTCCACCACACCAAAGCCAGTCGTTCGTAAGCCTGGGTCAATACCTAAGATTCGCATGGATGCCTTTAAGGTAGTTGCGCACGTGGCATACGCGTCATGATGATTTCGGTGCGGCCTGACAAATATTCAGATTGCGGAAACTTTTGGTAATGCTTGGGACGTGGCAACATCACTGCTAAGCGTCCCGCTTCCCATGCGGTAAGTTGCAATGCAGATTTGGAAAAATAATGTTGTGCTGCGGCTTGGGCACCAAAAATTCCCTCACCCCATTCAACATGGTTGAGATAGAGCTCCAAAATCCGCTGTTTACTTAAAAGTGCCTCTAACATCAGCGTTAAAACAAATTCTTGGCCTTTGCGCACAAAGGTTCGTTCTCCTGTTAGAAATAAATTTTTCGCAAGTTGCTGGGTAATTGTGGAGCCACCAACAACTTTGACAGCAGGATTTTTCTGAGCTGCACGATTTGCTGCTAACTCTGCCTTGGCATTTTTAGCCCATGCTTTCTCGACAGCTTCCCACTGCACACCATCATGCTGCGCGAAGATGTCATCTTCTGAAACAATGACTGCGCGTTTTAGTTGATCAGATATTTGGTTGTAAGGCACCCAAGTTTGTCGCCAAGGAAGCCGCTGTTTGGATTGCAAAATTTGCCAAGCTTGTGAACGCTCAAAAGCGGTTGACTCTGGGGCGATACGCGCCATCAAGGCAATTTTGGTGAGAAAGAACAATTGCAAAGCGACGAAGGCGCAAAACACCAACAGCACCCATCTTGTGATCGGGTGACGCGCAGAACGCAATAGGTTTCGAATAGTCATGCGCTAGTGCCTTAGTTGGAGGATTCGCCAAGCGTACGCAAAGCATTGTCACGACTAAAAATAAAGCGCGAAATAATTGCTAATTGGTCTGCCTGTTTTCGCATCTCCTTGGTGAATTCGCCAAACGGCCCTGCACTCACGGCAATAGCTTGGGCGCGTCTGTCTAAATCATTGTTACCCGATGCCTGTACTACTTCGGTGTGGAGGACACGTCCGTCAGCGTTGATGGTAATGATCATGGTGAGTTCACCATATATTTTTTGTCCCATCCGTTCAGGGAAATTGCGTGTTCCTCGTTCTTCAATTTTGCGACGCATCGCGTCGTAATACTGGGCATAGGCAACTTCACGGGTCGCAGGGCTGATGTAGTGTTTTCGGGGACGTAAATTATCTTGCTCTATGCGCAATTCGATTTCAGCCAACAGTTTGAGCAGTTGACGGCGTTTTTGTTCGGCTGCTTCATTGGCAACTCGCCCTTTTTCAGGTTGTGGCGGCGCAATGGCGGCAATCATATTTTTGACTTGGGCCAACAACAAGGATTGCTCTTTACGCATGGCAGCAACTTGCTGTTGCAGTTGCTGCGTAGTCTCACCTTGTGCGGTTTCGTTGGCACTAGGCAATGGTGAGGCGGCACGTCCTGATTTGAGTTCTCCCCCTCCAGCTAATCGTGTCTGTGCTAGGGCTTGTGCTTTCTCTGGTGGGGTGTCTTGGACGCGGGTGTTAACCAAAATTATTTCAAGCGGTGCATCTTTAAATATTCGGTCTATGCGTTCGCTCTCTTTTAAGCGCACGGACACCAAGACCAAGTGAATCACAAGCGATATGCATAATGCAATTTTTAGGATATGGCGTTGCTGAAACAGTTTGGAGACAACATCCACTGTCACGATTAGCCTGCCTCTGGAGATGGAGCTTCTTCGATATCAACAGCAATAGTTAAGGGGCCTGCTGGTGATTCATCATCATCTTCTTGGTGTGCTTGCGCTGTATTGTCATTTGTCGCGTTGACCATCTCCTCTAACACCTCAACAAACAAACCATGCACCTCCAGTGAAATAGTGTCTACAGCACTGATGCGCAATAAGACGCGCGTCCCGCGCGCTAAGTTACCACTGCCAATCACAGGCAGCACCAAGGGCAAGTTATCAACGCGCGCAATTGGCGGTTCACCTTCAAATGATTTAAAAACCGTGGCGGTAACTTCCCCGATAGCGTTTTGTTGCAAATATTGCAAGGTCCAAAAACGCTCCATACTGGATTGGTAAGCGTTGTAACTGCTGTAAGCCGCTTCAAAGGCAGAAATGATGGAAAACAAATCTACATCTTTGGCTTTGAATGGAGCCACCAAGGCTGCTGTAGTGCCATGTTTTATGCAAGCGATGATTTGCCACTGGTTAACCAAATCGGTGTATCTACGCAATGGCGAGGTACTCCATGCATAACAAGGCACGCCAATTCCAGCATGCGGTAATGCCTTGGTTCCCATGCGAACTTTGATACCCGGTAACAGACTCGCTTGGCTGCGGTAGATAGCTGGAACGCTCAAGTCCGCTAGCCACTGTCCCCAGGTGCTATTGGCCAAGATCATGGCCTCAGCCACGATCAGATCAAGAGGAGCGCCTCGATGCCGCTGAGAAATCTCTACGATCTCATCGCCATTGGGGGCCTGGCCTTTTGGGGTGCCAATACGAAAGTTGTAGTCTGGTCGGTTAAAGGTTTCGGGCTTACCTCGTACAAGCTCTCGTTGCGCTTTTCGCTGTTGCGCTAAGCGGTAGAGAAAAGCCAATTGCGAATGAGGCATGGGTGGAGATGCGCTACCCATGCCAGGAAATGGCTCAGGAGTATCGAGCCAAGCTTCGGTCACTACGTCGTCAAGCTGGTCGTGGCGTAGGTTGGCGGCTATAAATACATTTTCTAAACGCGTTTCGCTACCGAGTACCTCCAAAGAGGATTCATGTACGCGCAAATACAAAGATACAGCAGGGCAATCACGTCCTTCTTGTAAGGTGTAACTTTGCACCACATGATCGGGCAGCATCGTTATTTTGTGGCCCGGCATATACACCGTCGATAACCGCTGGCGGGCAATTTGGTCGATGGCATGTCCTGGGGATAGTGCCAACGCAGGAGCAGCAATGTGAATGCCCACCACCACCTCACCAGTCCCCAAGCCCTGCACAGAAAGCGCATCATCAATTTCAGTTGTCTGCGAATCATCAATCGAATAGGCCTGCACAGTTGCTTTGGGTAATGCTTCGCTCATAAGTGGCGCAGCTAAGGTGGGGAAACTTATTCCTTTGGGGAAGTTGTCGAATAAGAATCGTTGCCAATGGAATTCGTAGGCAGAAGTGATGGCTCCTGCTTTTTGCAACAAGGCCAAAGGTGCCGTTTGGGTCTCGCGTGCTGCTTGGACAACTGCCTTGTATTCGGGCGCATTTTTATCGGGTTTAAATAAGATTTTGTAGAGCTGCGCCGCAATAGGTTCTGGACAACTGCCTTCGCCCAAAGTCTTTGCCCATGCTTCTATTTGTTGTTGAATGTGTTTTTTCTTTTCAATGGCAGCCAAGGCTTGCTGCAAAACATCGGCAGAGGCTTTTTTGAATTTGCCCTTGCCTGATCGGCGAAAGTAGTGCGGCGCATGGAACAAGGCAATAAGCGTTGCAGTTTGTTGCGCCAAGGTCGCGTTGGTACTGAAATATTCTTGCGCCAATTCTTGGAAGCTAAATTCTTCTTCGGGGGCAAATTCCCAGGCCAAATCGAGTTCAATAGCGGCACTTAAAGCGGTGGCCTCAGCCATCAAAACACTGGGCGAGGGTTTTTCAAATTTCAGAAGAATATTGGCGGTTTTGGCTTTAAGGCGTTTGCCTGATTCCAACTCAATTTGGGCGGAGTTTTCAGCCTCCGACAAGATGCGTCCTGTCTGGAATTTACCAGCGTCTTCAAACAATGCGTACATGCGTGTAATTGTCACACGGCAGGCTTGATTTCCCAGAGATAATCACGGGATGTCAACGGTGATGAAAAACCCCAGCTTGTATCAACGGATCCGTCCGTTGTTGAAAGGCTTTGATGGGCCTCTCGTTTTTGGTATTTTTTTGCTGGTGTGTGCCGGTATGTTCACCATGTATTCGTCGGGTTTTGCTAACGGTGCACGATTTGTTGATCACGGCCGCAACATCTTATTAGCTGGTTTGATCATGTTTGTGGTGGCGCAAATTCCTCCGCAACGTTTGATGTCCTTCGCTGTGCCCCTCTACACAGTGGGCGTAGCTTTATTGATCGCGGTCGCCTTGTTTGGACTTACCAAAAAAGGCGCAAAACGTTGGCTCAATATTGGATTTGTCATACAACCCAGCGAGATCATGAAAATCGCCATGCCCTTGATGCTCGCGTGGTGGTTCCAAAAACGCGAAGGCCAATTACGCCCATTGGATTTCCTGGTAGCAGGCCTGCTGCTTTTTGCGCCAGTAGCTTTGATAGTGAAGCAACCTGACCTTGGCACAGCCATTTTGGTCCTCTCAGCTGGAGTCGCTGTCATCTTTTTCGCAGGCTTGAGTTGGTTTTTGATTGTTCCGCCCATCGTGTTGGGCATCGTGAGTGTGGGCTTGGTGGTGGTTTTTGAGCCAACTTTGTGTGCCGAAGGGTTTAGATGGCCACTCTTGCATGATTACCAACAGCAGCGCATTTGCACATTGCTGGACCCAACCCGGGACCCCTTAGGAAAGGGTTTCCACATCATCCAAGGCATGATCGCCATTGGTTCGGGTGGATTTTTTGGTAAAGGCTTCATGCAAGGCACCCAAACCCATTTGGATTTCATACCAGAGCGCACCACCGACTTTGTATTTGCCGCCTTCAGCGAGGAGTTTGGCTTAGCGGGCAATTTATTTTTAATTGGAAGCTTTGCGTTTTTGATCTTGCGCGGATTAGCCATTGCTGTGGAAGGCCCGACTTTGTTTGCACGCTTATTGGCTGGCAGCATCTCTTTGAGCTTTTTTATCTACGCATTTGTCAATATGGGTATGGTCAGTGGCATCTTGCCCGTGGTAGGCGTGCCATTGCCATTTATCAGCTATGGCGGCACGGCGATGGTGACGCTTGGCTTGGGGCTCGGCATTTTGATGTCAGTTGCTAAAGCTAAACAGCTTGTTCAGTCGTGACGCTATCCCAATCCGCCTCGGTTGTAGGCATAGTTGGCGTTGGCAATATGGGTGGGGGAATCGCGCGTCGCTTGCTGAGTTTGGGTTATGGCGTCCAAGTGCATGACATCGATTCAGACAAAACCCCAGCGCTTGAAGACTTGGGCGCTGTGGCGCACAGCAGTGCAGCGTCCTTGAGCCAAATTTCCCGCACAGTTATTGTCTGCGTGGTCGATCACACACAAGTCGACCAATTGCTCAACCCCAATGGCAAACCCTCTTGGTGGTCGGCGCTGCGCTCTGGCGACACAGTCTTTTTATGCCCCACCCTGGCACCACACTATGTGGAAACGGTTGCTTCCCGCCTTCAAGCCCACGGCGTATTCACCATCGACGCGCCCATGTCTGGCGGCCCGGCGCGTGCTGAAGCGGGCACCATGAGTTTGATGGTGGCTTGCGAAAACGCTGTATTTGCACAACAGGAAAAACTCCTCCATGACTTGTCAAGCCATGTGTTTCGTATCGGAACACGCGTGGGCGACGGCGCGCGCACCAAGCTTGTCAACAACCTTTTAGCGGGTATCAATTTAGTCGGTGCCGCAGAAGTCATGGCTTTGTCAGAGCATCTAGGTTTGTCGCTAGACACCACCTTATCGGTGATCGAGCAGTCGAGCGGCCAGAGTTGGATTGGCAGTGAACGTATGCGTCGTGCATTGGTGGATGATTTGGCGCCACGTGCACACATGACACTCTTGACCAAAGACACCGGCTTGGCAGTCGATGCCGCCAAAACCGCAGGCTTTCATGGTGTGCTCGGACCTTTGGCCGCGCAGGCTTTTGCCAAGGCCTGCCAAGCGGGTTTGGCCGATGCAGATGATGCGGCCATGTTGCAATGGGTGCGTCAGCAGCAAAAATAAGCGAACCCTACAATCGTCGGATGATTTCACGCGAACCCACCCTTGAACGTTTAGACGTTGCCCGCCGCCTTTTGCTCGAGCCTTTTGGCTTGGACGAGTCCGACTTGATCCACACGCTCTCGGCTATCAAAGCGCACCAAGTCGATGAAGCAGATCTGTATTTCCAATACACCCGGGCTGAGGGCTGGAGTTTGGAAGAAGGCATTGTCAAAACGGGGTCTTTCAGCATCGACCAAGGCGTTGGCGTGCGCGCTGTCAGTGGTGAGAAAACCGCGTTTGCGTATTCAGACGATATCTCCCTCGCATCTTTGACAGACGCTGCCCACACGGTGCGTACTATCGCCGCGGCTAGCAAAGCCGCTAGGGTGAAAGTCCCAGCGCGCAAAGTCGCGGGTAGCCGTTCGCTCTACCAAGATTTAGACCCTATCGCTTCGCTCGATAGCACCCAAAAAGTCGCTTTGTTGGGCCGAGTTGAAACCATGGCGCGTGCCAAAGATCCGCGCGTATCGCAAGTGATGGCCGGCTTGGCCAGCGAATACGACGTGGTCTTGATCGCTCGTGCTGACGGCACTTTGGCAGCAGATGTGCGTCCTTTGGTGCGCTTGAGCGTCACGGTGATCGCTGAGCAAAATGGCCGTCGCGAAATGGGCTCGGCCGGCGGTGGTGGTCGATTCGGCTTAGACCATTTTGACGATGCGCTGGCACAGAGTTATGTGGACGAAGCGGTCAAAGCCGCGCTCACTAATTTAGAAGCACGTCCTGCACCGGCTGGTGAGATGAGTGTGGTGTTAGGCCCTGGTTGGCCTGGTATTTTGTTGCATGAAGCGATTGGGCACGGCTTAGAGGGCGACTTCAACCGCAAAGGTTCCAGTGCCTTTAGCGGCCGCATTGGTAAACGTGTCGCCGCCAAAGGCGTAACGGTTTTAGACGACGGCACTTTGGCAGATCGACGTGGATCGCTCAATGTTGACGACGAAGGCAATACCAGCCAACGCAATGTCTTGATCGAAGACGGCATTTTGAAAGGCTACATACAAGACGCGATGAACGCACGCCTGATGGGTGTCAAACCCACCGGCAACGGACGACGCGAAAGCTATGCCCACGTGCCTATGCCACGCATGACCAATACTTATATGTTGGGTGGAGACAAGTCTCCTGAAGAAATCGTGGCTAGTCTCAAAAAAGGCTTGTATGCCACCAACTTTGGTGGCGGTCAGGTCGACATCACATCGGGCAAGTTTGTCTTCTCTACCTCGCAAGCGTATTGGGTCGAAAACGGCAAGATCCAATATCCTGTGAAAGGTGCCACCTTGGTGGGCAACGGCCCAGACGCTTTGACCCGCGTGAGCTTGATCGGCAATGACATGGCGCTTGATTCAGGCGTAGGCACTTGCGGCAAAGAAGGCCAAAGCGTGCCTGTGGGTGTTGGTCAGCCCACATTGCGCATCGATGGGTTGACGGTTGGCGGAACCGCATAAAAACCGTAAAACGCGACTGTGATACATTTGCGCCCATGACTTCAGCCAAGTTTTATTTTGCTTACTTCTTTATCTCACGCCCCAAGGCGGTCGAGAGGTCTGAACGTAAGTAATAGTTCTAAACCCCCCAACCAACCGCCGAAACCCTCGGCGGTTTTTTTTTGCAGGCCCTACACCATGAAACAAACCAAAGAAACTCCTTATTCAGTATCTGTTGAGAAAACCAGTCAGACCGACGATCAACGAATTAAGGACATCACCGTGCTACCCCCTCCCGAACATTTGATTCGCTTCTTTCCTATTCAGGGCTCACCTGTGGAAGGGCTGATCACCCAGACCCGTAAAAATATCCACAACATCATGCATGGCAAGGACGATCGCTTGCTTGTCGTCATTGGCCCATGTTCCATCCACGACCCTGCTGCTGCACTGGAATATGCCCGCCGCTTGAAGCCTTTGCGTGACAAGTATGCCGACACCTTGGAAATCGTGATGCGTGTGTATTTCGAAAAACCGCGAACCACCGTGGGATGGAAGGGCTTGATCAACGATCCTTACCTCGACGAGAGCTACCGCATCGACGAAGGCCTGCGCATCGCGCGGCAGTTGCTGATTGAGATCAACCGCCTTGGCCTGCCCGCAGGCAGCGAGTTTTTAGACGCCATCAGCCCGCAATACATTGGCGACTTGATCGCTTGGGGCGCGATTGGCGCACGTACAACTGAGAGCCAAGTGCACCGCGAATTGGCTTCAGGCTTGTCTGCGCCGATTGGCTTTAAAAACGGTACCGACGGCAATATCAAAATTGCGACCGATGCCATCCAAGCCGCAGCCGGCGGCCACCACTTTTTATCGGTGCATAAAAACGGCCAAGTCGCGATTGTCCAAACCAAGGGCAACAAAGACTGCCACATCATTTTGCGTGGTGGCAAAGCCCCCAACTATGACGCAGCCAGCGTTACAGCAGCTTGCCAAGAATTAGAAAAAGCCAAGTTGCCCGCGCGCTTGATGGTCGACTGCAGCCACGCTAACAGCAGCAAGCAGCACGAACGCCAAATCGATGTCACACAAGACATTGCCAAGCAAATCCGTTCGGGTTCACAGCATGTATTTGGTGTGATGATCGAGAGCCATTTGCAAGGCGGCGCCCAAAAATTCACGCCTGGTAAAGACAATGTGGGCCAACTCGAATTTGGCAAGAGCATCACCGACGCCTGTTTGGGATGGGACGATTCGGCGGCGTGTTTAAAGGTGTTGTCAGAAGCGGTTGCGGCTCGGCGTTAAATTTTTATCGCAGGGCTTTCAAAAGCTTGGCGTGGATTCCGCCAAACCCGCCGTTGCTCATACACAGCACATGGTCGCCAGCTTGTGCGACGGCAACAATTTGGGCGATCACTTCGTCCACCGTCTGACCGACCTGTGCGCGAGCGCCCATCTCGGCTAGAGCTTCGCGTGCGTCCCAGTCCAAGCCGCCGCAATGGCAGATTGCCAAGTTGGCTTCTTCCAAACTCCAAGGCAATTGGGACTTCATGGTGCCGAGCTTCATGGTGTTGCTGCGCGGCTCGAACACCGCCAAGATGCGCGCATGCGGCCCGACTTTGCGTCGCAAACCGTCGAGGGTTGTGCGGATCGCCGTAGGGTGGTGGGCAAAATCGTCGTAGACGGTGATCACTCCACCCGCACGCGCAACAGTCCCCCGCACTTCCATGCGTCTGCGGACATTTTGAAAACTTGCCAAAGCTTCAGCGGCTTGGGGCACCGATACACCCACATGCTCGGCAGCGATGATGGCGGCCAATGCATTGAGTTGGTTATGCACACCTGTGATGTCCCAGCGCACGCGGGCTAGTTCTTTGCCTTGGTGGATAACGGCGAAGTCGTGTGGCGGGCCTTGGAGTGACCAAGACGTGTGTGCCAAATTTGTCGCCACGTGCCCCACACCAAATTGGGCCACGCTGCTCCAGTGACCCATATCCAAGACACGTTGCAGGCTTTCCGCATCTGCATTTACTACCAAGCGGCCACTGGCGGGCACGGTACGCACAAGATGGTGGAACTGTCGCTCGATAGCTGTCAAGCTATCAAAAATATCAGCATGGTCGAACTCCAGGTTGTTCAAGATGGCAGTGCGGGGGCGGTAGTGGACGAATTTGCTGCGTTTGTCAAAAAACGCGGTGTCGTATTCGTCGGCTTCAATGACAAAAGGTGTGCGTTGGATCTGGCCCTTGGCGTCTTTAGCGTTGGGTTTGCCCAAGCGCGCTGAAATTCCAAAATTCAAAGGCACACCGCCTACCAAAAATCCAGGTTGCAAACCAGCCGCTTCCAAAATCCAGGTCAGCATGGCGGTGGTCGTTGTTTTGCCGTGTGTGCCAGCGACAGCCATCACGTGTCTAGGGTTGCTAGGGTGGTGCAGCACATGGTCACACAACCATTGCGGACCACTGGTGTAGGGCACACCACTTTCCAAAATAGCTTCCATCAAAGGAAATTTGGGGGACCCATCTGCTAGACGTGCTCGTGAAACAACATTGCCGATGACATATATATCGGGCTGAAACCGCATTTGGTCGGCGGCAAAACCTTCCACCAAATCGATACCTAAATCACGCAGTTGGTCGCTCATAGGGGGGTAGACGCCAGCGTCGCAACCGGTGACTTTGTGACCGGCTTCTCGGGCCAATGCAGCCAAGCCTCCCATAAACGTGCCGCAAATGCCCAATATATGTATATGCATCTAGTGATTTTAGAGGGCGAGCGACAATACGATGCTTATGTATACGACCGAAGTTGAGATCGCTGCCGCCGCTGCCCGTATGGTGGTGGAAGAGGGCTTGGAATATGGCCCCGCCAAGCGCCGTGCGATCAAGCAGTTGGGCCTCGCAGGCCGCGCGCCCTTGCCCTCTAACGACGTATTGGAAGAGGCCGTGCGTGACTACATTGAAACCTTTTGCGCCGACACCCAACCCGCAGCGCTCAAAGCCTTGCGCGCATTGGCCTGTGTCTGGATGGAGCGCATGGCCGAGTTCAACCCCCATCTTGGCGGCGCGGTTTGGCGGGGGACGGCGACAGAGTTGTCTGACATTTACCTGCAGCTTTTTTGTGATGATTCAAAGTCCGCTGAGTTGAAGTTGATAGACCAGCAAGTGCGCTACGACGTGAGCACAGTCCCAGGTTTTCATGGTGATACGGTCGACGCGCTGAGTGTTTTATGCGCTTGCCCAGGATTGGAGCAGCACGGGGCGGTAGAAAAAGTCGTGGTCCATTTGATGATTTACGATCGTGACGATGTGCGTGGCGCTTTAAAGCCAGATTCCCAAGGTCGTCCCCAAAGAGGCGATTTGCAAGCTGTTAAGCGATTATTGAAGGAAGATGCATGCAGTTAAGTGTCTCTAGGCGGAATGCTGTATTTGGTGGCGTAGCAGGTTTGGCGGCTTTGGGAGGCCTCGGTTTGGCTTTAAAAAAGCAAGCGGACAGTCTGCCTCCAGATGCGGCGCAAGCACTTTGGGGAGCGGAGTTTGACACGCCAGATGGCCAAGTTTTGAAAATGAAAAGCCTCCAGGGCAAGCCTTTGGTGATTAATTTTTGGGCAACTTGGTGCGCGCCTTGTGTAGAGGAAATGCCTTTATTAGACGTCTTCTTTCGTCAAAATTCGCTTAAAGGTTGGCAAATGCTTGGATTGGCAATTGACCAGCCTAGCCGTGTTCGGCAGTACTTGAGCCAAAATGCCATCAGCTATCCTATTGGATTAGCGGGCTTGCAGGGGACCGATCTAGGTCGGGTTTTGGGTAATGTTCAAGGGGGATTGCCTTTTACCGTTGTATTGGATGGGGAAGGGGGTCTTATTCAGCGAAAACTGGGAAAATTAAGCGCCCAAGAAATTAATGCATGGCGCTAATTAGCGAAATTGGTGTAAATTAGCACCCCTTTGCTTACAAATAAGGTATTTTATGGATTTGAGAAAACTCAAGACGCTGATCGACTTGGTCTCCGACTCCAATGTCACTGAACTTGAAATCACCGAGGCAGAAGGCAAGGTTCGCATCGTCAAGGGTGGTTCAACCCATCAGGCCATGCATACCACCCTGGCCGCAGTGCCAGTTGCACCTGCTGCTGCGACCCTTGTGGCTTCTGCTCCTGTAACACCTCTTGCAGCCACCAACCCTAATGAGCCCGCCCCAGCCGCTAGTGCGACCGAAGTCGATGGCCATGTGGTGAAGTCTCCGATGGTAGGTACTTTTTATCGTTCATCTAGTCCCGATGCGCCAGCCTATGTGGAAGTGGGCAGCCAAGTCAAAGAAGGGCAAACCATCTGCATTATTGAAGCTATGAAGATATTGAACGAAATTGAGGCTGACAAGTCGGGCACTGTCACCCAAATCGTGGCTCAAAACGGCCAAGCGGTGGAGTACGGCGCCCCTTTGTTTGTCATCGCTTAAGTCTCGGTAGTTCGCATGTTCAAAAAAATACTGATTGCCAACCGAGGCGAGATTGCCTTGCGCGTGCAACGTGCTTGTCGTGAGCTCGGTGTTAAAGCAGTGATGGTTTATTCCGAAGCAGATCGTGATGCTAAATACATCAAACTTGCTGATGAAGCGGTGTGTATTGGCCCGGCTTCCTCTGCCCTTAGCTATCTCAATATGCCCGCCATCATTTCGGCAGCGGAGGTCACCGATGCCGAAGCTATCCATCCTGGGTATGGTTTTTTGAGTGAAAACGCTGACTTTGCCGAACGGGTTGAAAAGAGCGGTTTCCAATTTATTGGTCCAACAGCTGATTCCATCCGAATCATGGGCGATAAGGTGTCCGCCAAACAAGCCATGATCAAGGCGGGCGTTCCTTGTGTTCCCGGATCTGATGGCGAGTTACCCGACGACCCTGCATTAATCCGCCGAATTGCTAAAAACATTGGTTATCCCGTCATCATCAAAGCCGCTGGTGGTGGTGGTGGCCGAGGTATGCGCGTGGTGCATACCGAAGCGGCACTGATCAATGCGGTTGCTATGACGAAAGCAGAGGCCGGCTCTGCTTTTGGCAACCCTGCGGTTTACATGGAGAAATACCTCCAAAACCCGCGGCATATTGAAATCCAAATTCTGGCCGATAAATTCAAAAACGCGGTGTATTTAGGCGAGCGCGATTGCTCCATGCAACGGCGTCACCAAAAAGTGATTGAAGAAGCGCCAGCACCAGGCATTCCCCGCAAACTCATCGACAAAATTGGCGAGCGCTGTGTGGCCGCGTGCAAAAAAATTGGCTATCGCGGTGCCGGCACTTTTGAATTTTTGTATGAGAACGGTGAGTTTTATTTCATCGAGATGAATACGCGTGTGCAAGTAGAGCATCCTGTGACGGAATACATCACAGGTATTGATATTGTGAAAACACAAATCATGGTGGCAGCTGACATGAAGTTGCCATTCACGCAACGCGATATCGTTGTCAAAGGCCACGCGATCGAATGCCGAATCAATGCGGAAGACCCATTCAAATTCATGCCATCTCCGGGCCGTATCACCATGTGGCATGCGCCTGGTGGTCCTGGTGTGCGAGTCGATTCGCATGCCTATACCAATTATTTTGTTCCTCCAAATTACGATTCCATGATCGGAAAAATCATTGTCTACGGCGATAACCGCGACCAAGCCCTTGCGCGTATGCGTACAGCTTTGGCAGAAACTTTGGTCGAAGGCATTAACACCAATATTCCCTTGCATCGGGTGCTAATGAATGACGCCAAGTTTGAAGCCGGTGGCACCAATATCCATTATTTGGAAGAGTGGCTTGCTGCTCACAAAAGATGATGTTTGAACTGGGCTTGGTGTGCCCAGAGGCTAGCGTTTCCGACATCAGTGAGGCTTTGGAAGCATTAGACGCATTAAGCGTATCGGTCGAAGACGCAGATGCTTTGTCAGAGGCAGAGCAAGCACTGTTTGGTGAGCCTGGTATGCCACCACCCAAAGAAGCATGGCAACGCTCCAAGCTTGTGGCTTTGTTTGCCAAAGAATTGACAGCCCAAGATGCTGAGCGCTTGCTGTTGGTGCAAGACTTTTTCACGAACTGTCAAAGCCTTGGCGTGCATCCTGTGGAAGACCAAGATTGGGTCACGCTGACCCAATCGCAATTCCAACCTGTGGAAATCACACCCGACTTTTGGATTGTTCCTAGCTGGCATGAGCCGCCCTCGCAAGCCAAGCGTTTTATTCGCTTAGACCCCGGTCTCGCATTTGGAACAGGGACCCACCCTACTACGCGTATGTGTTTGCGATGGATTGCGTCGCAAGCCAATCCATCTCTACGTGTGCTTGACTATGGATGTGGCTCTGGTATTTTGGCTATTGCTGCAGCACTCCATGGCGCGCACAGTGTGGATGCGGTAGATATTGATGAAGCCGCCATTGCCTCGACGCTTTTGAATGCCAAAGCAAATGGCGTGACATTGCATGCGGGGCAATCTGAACTCGCGGTAGGGGCCTATGACACAGTGCTTGCAAACATATTAGCAACGCCCTTGAAAGTGCTAGCGCCTTTGTTGTGCAGCCATCTCTTGCCTTCAGGACACTTGGTTTTGGCTGGTATATTGCAGCGTCAGGCGCAAGAATTGCAGCAAGCATATGCGCCGTATTGCAAACTTCACGTCAGCGATCAAGAAGATGGCTGGATTCTCATGACGGCAACTCTCTGATGCAGATCACCCATTGCCCTAACTGCCAAACTGCTTTCAAAGTACGCGAAGAACATCTCCGCGCGGCCAATGGTTGGGTGCGCTGTGGTAAGTGCCAAAACGTTTTTGAAGCGCATCTGTATTTTGCGCAAACGACAGATCTAAACGAAGCCGCATTCGTTTCGCAAGCGGGCAATAATTCGATGGATGCTGTGCGGCCTGGCTTTTTTTCAGACGATGCAACGCTGCAAAAGCAAATGCCTGCTGGAGCAGGTTGGTTTTGGCCCTTTCTCTCTGTTTTATTGGCGCTGGGCATGCTTTGGCAAGCCGTATTGTTGAATCGCCATTGGTTGGTTGCCCAAGAGCCTGCATTGCGCCGTACGGTTGAAACCTTGTGTTTGCCAATCGCCTGCAAGCTCGAGTGGCCCCAAGAACCTACTGGCGTGCTCATTGAGAACAGTAGCTTTAGTGAAAACCCAGATGGCAGCTTTAATTTGCAGATGCGTTTCAAAAATACCAAGCACCATCCCGTTGCTACGCCCTCGCTAGAAGTCAGTTTGACCGATGTCCATGACCAAGTGGTGGTGCGGCGTATCTTGCTGGTCCAAGACTTGAATTTACTAGACCATATAGCCGCCTTACGCGACCTGCGCGTGCAATTAAGTTTTGAGGTAGAGGCACCCCTGCGTGAGCGGGTTGCTGGCTACCGCGCTGTGATTTTTTATCCTTAATTTTTCTAAGAAAGTATTTTTATGGCCTCGCTGATTTGCGGCTCTCTTGCGTTTGACACCATTATGAATTTTGAGGGAAGGTTTGCTGAGCAAATCTTGCCTGATCAACTGCACATTCTGAATGTCTCTTTTTTGGTGCCCGCATTACGCCGTGACTTTGGCGGCTGTGCAGGCAATATTGCCTATAGCTTGAAAGCCTTGGGTGGTACGCCGTTACCCATGGCAACCTTGGGTACCGATGGAGCAGACTACTTAGTGCGCCTAGCGCATTTAGGTATTTCGAGCGAGTTTGTGCGATCGGTTTCAGACACCTATACCGCACAAGCCATGATCATGACGGACAAAGATAACAACCAAATAACGGCCTTTCACCCTGGCGCGATGATGCAAGCACATCTCACCAAAATTGAAAAACGTGCTGATATCCAGTTGGGCATTATTTCGCCCGATGGACGCGACGCCATGCTCGAACATGCGGAGCAATTCAAACACGCAGATATTCCTTTCGTCTTTGACCCAGGACAAGGCTTGCCCATGTTCGATGGCAAAGAGTTAATGCATTTCATTAGCCTATCAACTTGGGTCACGGTTAACGACTACGAAGGCAAGATGCTTTGTGAACGAACAGGGCTCTCTAGTGCGGAGATCTCTCGCCACGTCCAAGGCTTGGTCGTGACTTTGGGTGCAAATGGTTGCGAAGTCTGGGTGGATGGCCAAAAAACATGCGTGCCTCCTGTAAAAGCCAAAGAAGTAGTCGACCCCACAGGATGCGGCGATGCATGGCGCGGTGCCCTGCTATTCGGTTTAGAAAAAGGCTGGTCGCTTGACAAGTGTGCAGCGCTTGGCAACGAAGTCGGTGCACGCAAGATTGCACAACGCGGGCCACAAAACTACCAACTTAGCGATTTACACCTCAGCTAATATTTTTCTAAGGCACAAAAAAGCCCGAGGCCTTGCGGCGACGGGCTTGGGTAAACAATAAATCCGACTACTGATCTTGTGAGATTCAGGGCCTGCTTGCCGTTGGAAACGGCCAAGCAGCTTGTGGATTTAAAGTTGTTTGCGCATGAGCGACGGCAGCAGCAGGTGCTTTCGCGGCTTTCTTGGGCGCAGGTTTTTTTGCAGCCTTTTTAGGTGCAGCTTTCTTGGCAGCAGGCTTTTTCGCAGCTTTCTTGGCAGCAGGCTTTTTCTTAGCTGCTACTTTTTTTGCCGCTGGCTTTTTAGCTGCCACTTTCTTGGCAGCAGGCTTTTTCTTAGCCGCTACTTTTTTTGCCGCTGGCTTTTTGGCTGCAGCTTTTTTAGCTGCTGGCTTCTTTGCTGCGACCTTCTTTGCTGCCGGCTTTTTAGCGGCTACTTTTTTAGCGGCTGGCTTTTTAGCTGCCACTTTCTTTGCAGGGGCCTTCTTTTTCGCGGCCGGTTTTTTTGCAGTTGCCATTTCTTTTCTCCTAGATCAATTTTTAGACCGTTGAGTAAAAACACTTTGCGCCGGTTGGTAGCAAGCAAAGCGATTCATGGCGCTGGACCCGGGTCCAACCCCATGAACAGGTTGAGTTCGTCACGACACCTCGAAGCTGGGTGTTTGTAAAAGTGACGAACAAATTCTGGGACATATTTTTTTAAGAATCAGTCCCAAGAGAGGGCACCGCCTGATTGGTATTCAATCACGCGGGTTTCAAAGAAATTACGTTCTTTTTTCAAGTCGATCATCTCGCTCATCCATGGGAAAGGGTTTTCCTCATTGGGGAACAACTGCTCGAGCCCGATTTGGGTCGCACGCCGATTGGCGATGTAGCGTAAATAGCCTTTGAACATGGATGCGTTCAAGCCCAACACACCGCGGGGCATGGTGTCCTCGGCATAACGGTATTCGAGTTCAACCGCCTGCATGAACAAGCCTTTGATTTCTTCTTTAAAGGACGCTGTCCACAGGTGTGGGTTTTCGAGTTTGATTTGGTTGATCAAGTCAATACCAAAATTGCAGTGCATAGACTCGTCACGCAAGATGTACTGGTATTGCTCTGCAGCGCCAGTCATTTTGTTTTGGCGGCCGAGTGCCAAGATTTGGGTAAAGCCAACGTAGAAGAAGAGACCTTCCATCAAGCAGGCAAACACAATCAAAGACTTCAACAAGGTTTGATCGGTCTCAGGCGTGCCAGTATGGAAGTGGGGGTCCATGATGGCGTCGATAAACGGAATCAAGAACTCGTCTTTGTCACGGATAGATTTGACTTCGTGGTAGGCGTTGAAAATCTCGGCTTCGTCGAGGCCCAAGGACTCTACGATGTATTGGTAAGCATGGGTATGGATCGCTTCCTCAAACGCTTGACGCAATAGGAACTGGCGGCACTCTGGTGCTGTGATGTGGCGGTAGGTGCCCAGCACAATATTGTTGGCGGCCAAAGAATCGGCTGTGACAAAAAAACCAAGGTTACGCATGATTAAGCGGCGTTCGTCTTCGCTCAAACCGTTGGGGTCTTTCCACAAAGCGATGTCGCGGGTCATGTTCACTTCTTGCGGCATCCAGTGGTTGGCACAGGTGGCGAGGTATTTCTCCCAAGCCCATTTGTATTTGAAAGGCACCAACTGGTTCACATCAGTGTGTCCGTTGATGATGCGCTTGTCTGCAGCATTGACGCGGCGTGCACTAGATGCTGAGGCTGTAGAAGGGGTAGCAACAGTATTAGTGAGAGTTGGAATGAAAGGCGCTTTTGCGCCGTCATCCAAAGTACGTGAGGCAACTGGTGCTTGTGTTGCGCTTGTGGTTGGGGGGCTATCCATCAGGCGACTGATCATGCCGCTTGTATAAGATGGTGGTGCTGAAGGTTTTACTTCTTCGTCCCAGGTCAACATAAATTATTTTCCAATCTTTAAATTATCGATGCAATGCAAACAATTGCAAAGCATTGCAAGGGCGCAGAGCGCGTTTGTGTTGTGCAAATGCAAATGTGCGTCAGCGCGAATTACTGACAGGCTTCGCATGTTGGATCGTCAACGCCGCAAAACTTCACATCGGTTGCGGCCACCGCGCTCAACTGTTGTGCTTGCGCCGCCATCGCAGCAGCTTCGAGCGCACTCAATCCGCTAGTAGGTGAGCCTGATGACACAGAGTTGTGTGAGCCTGCTTGCACGGTAGATTTTTCTACTTGTTGCGCGCTAGATGTGCGCAGGTAGTAGGTGGTTTTTAAACCGCGTAACCAAGCCAATTTGTAGGTCTCGTCCAGCTTCTTGCCAGACGCGCCCGCCATGTAGATGTTGAGCGATTGCGCTTGGTCGATCCACTTTTGGCGACGCGATGCAGCTTCGACCAGCCATTGGGGTTCCACTTCAAAGGCTGTGGCGTACAAGGCTTTGATCTCTTGTGGCACGCGGTCGATCGGGCGCAGTGAACCGTCAAAGTGTTTGAGGTCCATGACCATCACGTCGTCCCACAAACCAAGGCGTTTCAAGTCGCGCACCAAGTAGCTGTTGATGACCGTGAATTCGCCAGACAAGTTGGACTTGACCGATAAGTTGCCAAAGCAAGGTTCGATGGAAGCGTCCACGCCAATGATGTTGGAGATCGTCGCAGTAGGCGCAATCGCCACGCAATTGGAATTACGCATGCCGTCTTTGGCGATTTTGTGGCGCAACGATTCCCAGTCCAAAGTAGTGGAGCGGTCTACATCTAAATAACCACCGCGCGCAGTTGCAAGAAGGTCTAAAGAGTCCAATGGCAAAACACCTTTGTCCCACAAAGAACCTTTGTAGCTTGCATATTGGCCGCGTTCTTTGGCGAGTTCAGTCGATGCCCAGTAGGCGTAGTAGCAAACGGCTTCCATCGAGCGGTCTGCAAACTCGACAGCAGCCTGCGAAGCGTAGGGAATACGCATTTCGTACAAACTGTCTTGGAACGACATGATGCCCAAGCCAACAGGGCGGTGGCGCATATTGGAGTCACGCGCCTTTTTCACGGCGTAGTAGTTGATGTCGATCACGTTGTCGAGCATGCGCATCGCGGTAGCGATGGTGCGCTTGAGTTTGTCGTGGTCAAGCTCTTTGCCACTGTCGCCTTCGATCAGGTGTTGCGACAAATTGACCGAGCCGAGGTTACACACCGCGGTTTCGGTGTCGCTGGTGTTCAACGTGATTTCTGTGCACAGATTGGATGAGTGCACCACGCCGACATGCTGTTGTGGTGAGCGCACATTACAGGGGTCTTTGAAAGTGATCCATGGGTGGCCAGTTTCAAACAACATGGTCAACATCTTGCGCCACATGTCGGTGGCTTGGACGGTTTTGCTAGGTTTGATTTCGCCGCTCTTGGCTTTGGCTTCGTAAGCCACATAGGCTTTCTCGAACTCAGCACCGTAGAGGTCGTGCAAATCGGGAACATCCGAGGGCGAGAACAATGTCCACTCGCCTTTTTCCATCACGCGACGCATGAACAAGTCTGGAATCCAGTTGGCGGTGTTCATGTCGTGGGTACGTCGGCGGTCGTCACCGGTGTTTTTGCGCAACTCTAAGAATTCTTCGACGTCTAAGTGCCAGCTCTCCAAGTAAGTGCAGACCGCGCCCTTGCGCTTGCCGCCTTGGTTGACCGCAACAGCCGTGTCGTTGACGACTTTCAGGAATGGCACAACGCCTTGTGATTCGCCATTGGTACCTTTGATGTGGCTGCCCAATGCGCGCACACGGGTCCAGTCGTTGCCTAAACCGCCAGCGAATTTAGAGAGCAAGGCGTTTTCTTTGATCAGCTCATAAATGCCATCTAGGTCGTCAGGCACGGTAGAGAGGTAGCAGCTAGAGAGTTGTGAACGCAAAGTGCCGCTGTTGAACAAAGTTGGTGTGCTCGACATGAAGTCAAACGATGAGAGAACTTCGTAGAACTCAATCGCGCGGGCTTCGCGGTCAATTTCGTTGAGGGCCAAGCCCATCGCGACGCGCATGAAAAACGCTTGTGGCAATTCGATGCGCTGCTTACGCACATGCAAGAAATAGCGGTCGTACAGGGTTTGCAGGCCAAGGTAGTCAAATTTCAGGTCACGACCAGCTTTGAGCGCAGAACCCAAGCGCTGCAAGTCAAACTGCAACATTTGGGGGTCGAGCAAATCGTTGTCGACACCTTTTTTGATGAACTGCGGGAAGTACTGTGCGTAGTGCTGGCCCATGTCGGAGTGCAGGACTTCTTTGCCCAGCACTTCTTTGGCAATGGTGTGCATCAGCAAGCGGGCCGTGGCGTAGGTGTAGTCGGGGTCTTTTTCGATCAAGGTGCGGGACGCCAAGATGGCGGCCTTGTAGACCTCGCTCATGGGTACGCCGTCGTAGAGATTGCGCATGGTCTCAGCCAAGATGGGTTCGGGTTGCACATCAGCGCCCAAACCGGCGCAAGCGTCGTTGATCAAGCGCTGGAGGTGCTGAAGATCTAGCGCAACGCGCTGACCGTCTTCGAGCACATGAATTGTTGGGACGGAAGGAGCAGCTTGTTCTTTGCTATGGGCCCGCTCTTGGGTACGGCGTTCGCGGTAAAGCACATAGGCTCGTGCGATCTCGTGATGGCCACCACGCATCAAACCGAGTTCAACTTGGTCTTGGACATCTTCGATATGAAAGGTGCCGCCGCCCGGGCGTGAGCGCATCAAAGCACGGACTACGCCTTGGGTGAGCAGGTCGACTGTTTCGCGAACGCTGGCAGATGCGGCACCTTGGGTGCCGTGCACCGCCAAAAACGCCTTCATCATGGCCACAGCGATCTTGGCGGGCTCAAAAGGAACAACTGCACCGTTGCGACGAATGATTTGGTAATGGGCCAACACAGTGGGGGTGTCGGCGCTGATGCGGTTTTGGGTTGAAGCAGGGAAAGTTGTTGGATTAATTTTTGTAGTGGATTCAACAAGTTGCATGTTGTATTTCTTCCTGTTATTGAATTTGTTGGGGCGGGAGGCTTGCAACTTGAAAGACTGACTTTTAGAAAGTGAAGCATCGCACCCCCACACTATATCTGGTGTCTGTGACTCCATCAAGGCACTAGGGGTAGTGTTTTCTAGGATACGCGGGGAATTTCAAGCGCGTGACAAAACCGCCAAGCAATTTCCTGCGAGACAACTCCCGAGCGAGGCCTTGTAGAGGCTACGCATTTTGAGAAAAAACGCTGTTTCATCAGTGTTTTAAAGGCATTTGCTCTGCAAAAGCACTATAAATTGAGCCTGCGCTCACCACTGACAGCCTAGAGTGTCTACTCGGGTTACAGGCAATCGTTCAAAAATTATTTTTAGGCTTTTTTTTCACCGGAGCGGGCATGCGGAAAAAATGTATCTGAAAGTTCTAATTTACCTTTCAGTAAGTCCCAATCAAAACCCATCCCAGGATCAAACTTGCGACCAGGCGCTATGTCTTCATGGCCAGCAATGTGGGCAATCGGATACTTGTTCACAAGTTGTGTACACAAAACTGAGAGAGTTGCGTACTGCGCATTTTCGAAAGTTTCGCCTTCCAAGCCCTCGAGCTCAATACCAATTGAATCGTCATTGCAGTTATCGCGTCCCCGGTAATGCGAAACCCCTGCATGCCAAGCACGTTTGTCGCAGCTGACAAACTGCACAAGCTCACCGTCTCTGCGGATGAGAAAGTGCGAAGAGACCTGCATATCCCGAAGTCGCGCAAAGTAGGCGTGAGCGTCGCAATCGAGTTGGTTGGTAAAAAGCGCCTGAATTTCAGGTCCTCCATACACGCCGGGTGGCAAACTGATGGAGTGGATGACAAGCAAGTCAATTGGGGCGTTTTGCGGGCGTGCATTGAAGTTGGGTGAGGCTAAGCGCGTAGCGCCCGAAAACCAACCGTCTTGCCATCGCATGTCCCCAAAACCCACTAGGGCTCCTCGTGGTGCTGCAAATGCTGCTGGCTGCAATAGGGCGTTGGGCTGCCGTTTGTTAGCCGCTTTCCAAAAACAACCTCGGACTGGGGAACATGCAAACCGCAGTGGGAACAAGCCAGCATGGTGTTGGTACTTTTATTTTTTTTATGGTTGGGAGAATTGGTGCCACTGCGGAAATGACGGAACCACCAAAACACGACAAAGACAATGGCCAATAAAACAAGATATTTCATGGTGTGCGACCCAAGATCACTTCCATGACAAAGCGTGAGCCCACATATCCAAGAAGTAACAAACCAGTACCCGTGTACAAAAACCGAATAGCAGTGCGTCCTCGCCAGCCAAAGCGTTGACGACCGATCAGCAGCACCGCAAAGGTGAGCCAAGACAGGAGCGAGAAAACTGTCTTGTGGTCCCAGCGCCAAGCTGAATTAGCTCCGTACAAACTATCCCCAAACAACCCACCCGCCAAAAGCGTTGCACTGAGCAAGACAAAGCCAGCACCGACAAAGCGAAAAGTCAATCGCTCCAAAGTAAGAATGGGCACATCGATGGATGCATCTACAGCCATGCGCATATTTTTTTCCGCTTGCGACAAGATCGTGGCATGCACCAAGGCAGCAGCAAAAAGACCGTAAGACGCAATACCCAAAGCCCAATGCAGGGGGAGCAAGGGAGAAGCGTTGGTGGGCATGGGCGCCCCTGGAAAAACAGCCGCAATCAAAACTACGGATGCGCCCAACACCATCAAAGTCCAACGCGTTTTAAGACGCGGGAACCAGTGCTGCTCCAACACATAAAAGGTCAGCATCAGCCATACCGTAGTGGACAAAGCAGGCGCAAAACCAAAACGTATCACCCCATCTTGCGAGCCAAACAACGCAAAGGCCAACCCTGAACCGTGGAGCAACCAAGGAACCACTAACCAGCGGTGGCCGTATCCGGGACCTAGGCGAGGGCCCATCCACGCGGTGAGTGCGTAGGAGAAAGCGGTGGGGATTCCTAACCAAAGGTTGGGAGAGATGTCACTGGCTAAAATCATTCGGCAAGTTTAGCGTTTTGCTCGACGCATCTCATGAAACCCCTACGGGGATAACTATGGCTTCAGCCCTCACCGACAAACTCTCCCGTCTCGTCAAACACATCAGCGGCCAGGCGCGTATCACCGAAAGCAATGTCGCTGACATGTTGCGCGAAGTACGCATGGCCTTGCTGGAGGCTGATGTGGCATTGCCTGTGGTGCGTGACTTCATCGCGCGCGTCAAAGACAAAGCGTTGGGCCAAGAAGTCATCGGTTCTTTGCAACCGGGCCAAGCTTTGGTCGGCATCGTCAACCAAGAACTCGCTGCCACCATGGGCGACGGGGTCAGCGACCTCAATCTGGCTGCACAACCCCCCGCAGTGATTTTGATGGCCGGTTTGCAAGGCGCTGGTAAAACCACCACCACCGCCAAACTCGCGCGTTGGTTAATTCAGCAGCGTAAAAAGAAAGTGTTGACGGTCTCCGGCGACGTGTACCGTCCTGCTGCGATCGAGCAACTCAAAACCGTTACCGCACAAGTGGGTGCCGAATGGTTCCCTAGTAGCCCCGACCAAAAACCGCAAGACATTGCGCGAGATGCGCTGGACTACGCGCGCAAGCATTACTTTGACGTGTTGTTGGTTGATACCGCAGGCCGCTTAGGCATTGACGAAGCCTTGATGCAAGAAATCCAAGCCTTGCACAAGGTATTGAATCCGGTTGAAACCTTGTTTGTGGTCGACGCCATGCAAGGCCAAGACGCGATCAACACGGCCAAAGCATTCAAAGACGCACTGCCACTGACGGGCATTGTGCTGACCAAGCTCGATGGCGATTCACGCGGTGGCGCTGCGCTATCGGTGCGTCAAATCACGGGTGTGCCAATCAAGTTCGCGGGTACCAGCGAAAAAATGGACGGCTTGGAATTGTTTGACGCCAATCGCCACGCGCAGCGCGTATTGGGCATGGGCGACATACTGGCCTTGGTCGAACAAGTCACTGCGGGCGTGGATATGGCGGCCGCGCAAAAGTTGGCTGACAAAGTCAAACGCGGCGACAACTTTGACTTGAACGACTTTCTCTCGCAAATTCAGCAAATGCGATCCATGGGCGGCTTGTCCAATTTGATGGACAAACTGCCAACCCAGATGGCGGCCAAAGCCAAAGACGTGGACATGGGCAAGGCTGAGAAAGACATCGGCCGCAAGCAAGGCATCATCCACAGCATGACCGACTTAGAGCGGCGCAAACCCGAACTCATCAAAGCCACACGCAAACGCCGCATCGCTGCCGGCGCCGGTGTTCAGGTGCAAGACGTGAACCGTTTGCTCAAAGAGTTTGAGCAAATGCAAGACATGATGAAAAAAATGCGCGGTGGCGGCTTGATGAAGATGATGAAGCGCATGGGTGGCATGAAAGGCATGCCGGGCATGGGTGGTGGTTTTCCTGGCATGCGCTAAACCACGCTCTCCGACAACACCACCTCACCGCGCAACGAGTGCGGATTAGCCTCAGTAATACGCACATCAATCAGCTGGTGCATCAAGCGCTCTGACAGCGGGCCCGCTTGGAAATTCACCACCCGATTGCATTCGGTGCGGCCACGAAGTTCGTTGGCATCCTTGCGTGAAATACCGTCGACCAAAATCTTTTGCACAGTGCCCACGCGTTCTACATTGATCGCACGCATGTTGTCATCTATGATTTTTTGCACCTCTTGCAAACGGCGCAATTTCACAGCATGGGGCGTGTCGTCGTGCAAATTGGCAGCTGGTGTGCCGGGGCGAGGACTGAAGATAAAACTAAACGAATTGTCAAAGTAGATGTCGTGCATCAGCTTGATCAATTTTTGGTGGTCTTCTTCGGTCTCACCTGGAAAGCCCACAATGAAATCTGAACTCATCGCCATGTCAGGGCGAATGGCGCGCAGTTTTTTCACGGTACTTTTGTATTCCATGGCGGTGTAGCCGCGCTTCATCGCCATCAAAATGCGGTCGCTTCCGTGTTGCACCGGTAAATGCAAGTGGCTGACCAACTTGGGCACTTTGGCGTACACATCAATCAAGCGCTGGGTGAATTCGTTAGGGTGGCTAGTGGTGTAGCGGATGCGCTCAATGCCAGCAATGTCGGCCACCAATTCAATCAGCAAGGCGAAGTCGGCAATGTCTGCAGTGTTTCCCATCACGCCGCGGTAAGCGTTCACGTTTTGTCCCAAAAGTGTGACTTCTTTCACGCCTTGGTTGGCCAAAGCATTGACTTCGTTCAAGACATCGTCCAATGGACGGCTGAATTCTTCGCCACGGGTATAGGGCACCACGCAATAACTACAGTATTTGCTACAACCTTCCATGATGCTCACGAACGCGCTGGCGCCTTCGACACGTGCAGGCGGCAAGTGGTCGAATTTTTCGATTTCAGGAAAACGGATATCGACTTGTGGGCGTTTGCGTAATTTGCGTTGGTCTAGCAACTCAGGCAAACGATGCAAGGTTTGTGGGCCAAACACTACGTCAACAAATGGTGCGCGGGCAATGATGGCCTCACCCTCTTGGCTCGCCACGCAACCTCCAACGGCAATTTGCACCCCTTTGGCTTTGAGGTGACGGACACGGCCCAAGTCGGAGAAAACTTTCTCTTGTGCTCTCTCGCGAACAGAACACGTGTTGAAGACGATCAAATCGGCTTCGTCAACATTGCTGGTTTTTTCATAGCCCTGTGTGTGGCCCAAGAGGTCTGCCATCTTGTCCGAGTCGTACTCGTTCATTTGGCAACCGAAGGTTTTAATAAATACTTTGGGGCTCATACGGGAAATCTCCCGTGTGGTGTCCAGCGATTCATGGCTTAGATCCAGAGGCTGTTGAAGAGTTAACATTGTAGGCGCTAAAGGTTAACCACCCCAGTGCCGATAGGTACGCAAACCATCACAGTGAACGGCTATGAAAAAACACTTACGTCTGATACTTGAAATTCTCATGGGCTTACTCTTAGCTGGTGCAATTGCGCTGGCCTATTGGAGTTATTCCGGCAAGCGCCATGTCATAGGCGAACTGACCGAAGCCAGCGAAGGCATGGAAGAAGCCCAACACGAGTTAGAAAAACTAGAGCACGAACTCAAAGAAGCGCAAGAAAAAGTAGCCCAATACGAGCCCGCAGCCAAACAAATGGCTGCAATGAAAGATGCTTTCTCCAATGGCGTCGTCTTGCAAGACTACGAGGCATTTATCAAAGCACAAAAAGGCCCCACCATCAGCGAACGCCAACTAGGATTGGGCGCTTTACGCATGTTGACCAAAGGTGCTGACGATCCGGACACTATCAGCGCGTTTGAAAAAGCCCTCGAAATGGCTGAGTGGACATCGCGTCTGAAATCCATTTGTGCTGCCCAAAATGCGCTCGCTGCTGCTGGTCAAAAAGTCAAAGTATTGGCAGATTGCGTCATAGAGAGCGATAAGGGCCACGGTAAAAAAGCCCATGCTGCGCATTGGGACTATGTGGGCGAAATGGGCCCCGATAAGTGGGGTAATGAGTTTCCTACTTGCGGCAAAGGTACCAAGCAAGCGCCACTCAATATTGCAGGGCCGTTTGAAAAATCCAAAGACGTGTTGGCCGTTGCTTACAAAGAAGGCCCTCTCAAAATTTTGAATAATGGCCACACTATTCAAGTAAACGTCGAACCTGGTAGCACCTTGAAGGTCAATAAAGACGTCTACAACCTCTTGCAATTCCATTTCCATCGCCCTAGCGAAGAGCAAATCGATGGAAAACCTATGGCCATGGTGGCGCACTTTGTCCATAAAAGTGCTGAAGGCAAATTGGCTGTGCTCGGTGTTTTGCTCAACGAAGGCAAAGACAACGACGCCCTTAAAACTATTTGGGACAAAGCACCCAAAGCAGAGGGGCCTGAAGTAGTGGTCGAAGGCGTGAAATTCAACCCCGCAGTGCTAGTACCTGCTGCCCTCACGCACTATAGCTACGAAGGCTCACTGACTACACCACCTTGCACCGAGGGTGTGAACTTCTATATTTTGAAGACCACCATGGACATCGGCAAAAAGCAAGTGGCGGATTTTCCTTTCAAGAAAAATGCCCGTCCTGTGCAGCCCTTGAATGGCCGAAAAATCAGCGCTAACTAGTTATTGATAGGGCGAACCGTTACTGTTGGGTCTAAATGGCTTTGGCTTGGAATGGCGAAAAGCAATGGCATAGCCACTGCCACCAGCAAAAAAGCCAAAACTAAAAATATCAGCAACATTTTGTAGAACTCGGGTGAGTCTGGGTATTTGGGCTTGGTAGGTTTTCCGCGTGGTGGGTGGTAGGTAACTGCCAATCCCATTTGCGAGGCTTTAGCCCTGCTGTTGTGGAATACATTCGCGACTGGCAAGCCGTTATCTTGCACACCACTCATGATAGAAGCCACTTTGAGAGCGGCTTGGATTTTGGACTCCACTGAAGCAAATGCACTGATGCCACCCTCTTCGAGTTGGGTGATTTGTTGCACACTTAAATCAGCCAGGCGGGCTAGTCGGGAACGCTCCAATTTGCACATCTTGCGCAAATTTGCAATTGCATGACGATCAACCAGATCTACAGTCATCGCATAGTCCTACTGCTAAATTTGTCTGCAATAGCAAACTGTTGAGGTGTAAGTCTTAGACCAGTTTTAAGCGCTCAGATGAAGGCACAACGCGGGTCAAACGAACACCATAGCGGTCGTTGACCAAAACAATTTCGCCTTGCGCGACAACCGAGTTGTTCACTAGCAAGTCCAGAGGCTCGCCCGCAATCCGGTCGAGTTCGACCACACTGCCTTGCGTCAGACGCATCAGATCTTTGATTTTGATTTCCGCACGACCGAC
The DNA here is from genome assembly GCA_018969975.1 of Burkholderiales bacterium. Lineage (GTDB taxonomy): Bacteria > Pseudomonadota > Gammaproteobacteria > Burkholderiales > Burkholderiaceae_C > Limnohabitans. The sequence continues at coordinate 32,872 of JAGWXI010000001.1, read as the reverse complement.
TTCGATGGACAAATTCACCACTATGTTTTGCAACACCTCAGGGTTGATGTTGCCGGGCATGGTTGGTTTGAAGTCCTCGAGCGTTGGCTCACGCTCTTCTTGGGGCTCTACAGCTTCAGCTGACCCTGGTACTTCTTGGACTTCTTGGGCTTGGGCCTCAGTGTTTTCGGTGTTTTCACTCATAGTAGTTTCCTAACTCAAAGTTTTCCATGAACATGCTCATGGTCGATTTGCACAGCAACTTGCGAGCCACGCGTTCCTACGTTGACGTGGAAAGCAGGTACGCCGTTGGCAGTCATTAGAGACGTGTCGTCCTTCTTGAAAAACAACAAATCGCCTTCTTGCAAGTTGTTCAAGTGGTGCAAAGTTGTTTTGACTTCACCCATCGTGACCTGCAACTCCAACTTGGCGTCACCAACAGCGGCGGCTAGATCGCTGCGCCACTTACGGTCAGACTCTTCGTTTCCTTCGCCGCTCGATACGCGGCTGCTGAGTAACTCGCGCACCGGCTTCAAGGTGGCATAGGGATAGACCAAATCGATAAACCCGCGACCGCCACTGGCCGTAGCGTCGGCTTCAAAGCGACTCAAGACAACCAAGTCGTTTTCGTCGGCAATTTGGGCAAATTGGGGATTGATTTCAGAGCTGACGTGTTCGCATTCGATAGGCATCAAAGGAGCCCAGGCTTCCGTCAAAGATCTGAAAAACACATCCAAAATAATTTTGATGATGCGCGATTCCGTCGGAGTAAATAAGCGACCAGGGGGGAGATCGGCAACACCTTTGCCAAAACCGCCAAAAAAACTGTCTAGCGAACTAAACACCACATTGGGGTCGATGATGATCACCGAGTTACCTCGTAGTGGCCCCATGCGGATCATGTTCACAGCCAATGGTGGTTTTAAATCTTGCAGGTATTCGCTGTACTTCATGATGCGCACGCGCGTCGGGTTGACACGTGGGCTGGTGCGCAAAACTTCCAACAAACCCATTCTGAACATGCGGATGAATCGTTCGTTGATCATGTCGATCGACGTAACGTTGACCCCAAGACTGCTGTCTTCGCTGGCTAGATCGTGTTTACGCACGCGCACCTTGGTGTTGAACCCGGTGTCGGTCTCGATCGAACCGTCGCGAACGCCCTCCGAGAGGGCGGCGAGTTCTTCATCCGAGAGCAAATTAGATTTCATATTGCTGGGGTCTCTAATGTCTGTTAGATGGGATTTACTGCATCACAAAAGAGGTGAAGAAAACGTCCTCAATGCCACCGAAGTCTTCATATTTTTTCAAAATATCGTTCATCACGACTTTGATTTTTGCGGCAAGTTCGCTGCGAAAATCTGGTCGTGAAGCATCTGCTTCAGTAGTTTGGCGCATCGTATCCAAAATGCCAGAGCGGATCGCAAATTCGTGTTTTTTGACGTTATCAAACACACGGTTGTCGTAATGCGTCATCACGGCAATTTGTACCACCATCACTTTTTTACTACCAGTGAGATTGGTCATGAACTCTTTATCGATTTGCAGATAGGTGTTTTCAAAGCGCGTGTTCTCGCTTTCTTTTTTCACCTTGTCTGGACCACCAGGCGTGGCTTTGGCCGCGTCGGCTTCTTTGTCGAGTTCATCGACTTTTTCATGGGCTGCAGCCTCGCTCTTGTGTTCAAAGTAACCCGAAAAATACAGGGTAGTGAACACCACCACGACCAATAAAAGGATCGTAGAAACGGCGATCAAGGCGATCAGAAGAATCGGCTTCTTCTTTTTCGGTTCGCCTTCGACAACTTCTTCTGTTGCGGGTGCTTCTGCGGTGGCCATAGTTTTTTCTCCTAAAGGTCAGATTGTGATCTGTTCGTTTTAAGCGTACAAGTCAAGCAAGGACGTACTGCCATTGCTACGGTTTACAACGACTTGCTTTGCAGTGTCGTTGGTGTTGGTGTTCAATTTGGAATTGTCTCCAACTTGGGGTTGTGGGGTGGAATTTCCAGAAGGGTTTTGATGGCTTTGGCCCGGGTTTTGGCCTACTTGCACAAACCCCGCGTTAATACCAAAGTTTTGCAGCGCCTCGCGTAAACGTTGTGTACTGTTTTGTAACAAATCACGCGTCATAGGGTTTTCTGCGCGGAAAACGGCATCGAGTTTGCCGTCTTTCATTTCAAGTTGAATTTCTACACCACCTAAGTGGGCTGGGCGCAAACCAAACTTCATCTTCCATTGGCCATCGCTCAATTGCTTGTGCATACGTGCTGCCATTTCGGTGGCGAGTTTGTCGCTCAATTGGTCGTAGACCTCGTGCAAAGGAGTCGCAACTGCATTGGCAACTTCTTTATTGGCCATCGCTCGGCTGTCGCTGGCGCTCGACTGCGCAAGTGCTTGCGCAAAACCGGAAGAAGACTGCTCAGCATTTTCAGAGCCACTTGCATCGCCTTGTCCACCCTTGTCTTCAGAAAAGGTGGAAGCCAAGTTGGCAATATCTTGTTCCAACATATTTCCACCGAGTAACGACAACACCGAGGCTGTGCTTTGGACCATAGCCGTTTGCGCGGTGTTACCAATTTGCACGGGCAACACGGCTGGTGGCAGCACCGTCATTTGAATTTGTTGAATCGCCGCCATGTCAGCTTGACTTAGCCCATTGGCTGGTAAAGCGCTGATCCCAAAATTCAAAGGCGCAGCAGCACTGGTTTGCAATAAGTTGGCATTGGCAACAGGGGTCTGCACGGTTGTTGTCAAAGCCTGCGTCATAGCGGTTGCGAACTCCGGCGTGAATTCAGGTGGTTGAATACTTGCACCTGGGTTGTTGCTCACAGTTGCCAGCAGGTCGATAGCGCTGTGCACTGGCACGCCATGGGGGCTTGCAGTTATTGCAGTTGTTGTAGTTGTTGCATGGGTTGTAGCTGTGCCCATTAAGTTTTGAATCGTTGCATCATCCAAACCCATCGACTTGGCAAACTCCATCAAACTCTCTGAACTGGGAGCTTGTCGCGGGTCGGTAATGATGTGCACTTTCGGGCTCAACGCGATCGTCTGCAATTTGTCCATCGACGAATCCGTGGAATGGTTCAATTCTTGCGCTGCGGGGTTGGCCACGGGATGGGTTGAAACGCTGGCAAGCGCAGGTGTAGCCGAACCGGCCAAAGCCAAGGGTTGGGGCAAATCCCCCCGCCAAGGCGAAGGAGCCACCGTGGCTGCGTCTTGTTCTTCGGCCTGCGTAGAAGCCTTGCGGCTACGTGGAGAAGTGCCCGGAGAAGTTTTTGTGCTTGATTCTTGCTTATTTTCTTTGGCCTGACCAGGCGACTCCTGCGATTGCCGCTCGATTTTCTGAGGCGTTGGCTTGTCCTGGCTTGTTGTTTCTTCTGGGTAATCTTTATCAGCCGCCGATTCCACCTGACGCTTAGCTTGCCCAGTCTCAGCAGGGCTTGGTGCGCTGCTAGCGGCAAAATTTTGCCGCTGCGCGCTGGGTAATTGCTGTAATTGCTTTGCCATGATTTGCGCAAAGTCCAGCCCCAGGCTATGACCGGCGACCATATCCGCGCCGCTCACAGTACCTTGAAGAGGACTGTCTGCAGCTTGTGTGGCCACCCTGGGTGGTGTTGGCAGTGAAAGATAACTGTTGAGGTTCATGGTGTTTCAAAACAAGTTGACGCAGTGACTAAGCAAGAACCGTGACAGGTCACTTCTTGCCGTTTACCTTGCCGTGAACTCAGGTGTCAGTTTGGGTTGGCACATCGATTGCTTGAACTAACCGACCGTGACGTGTTGTTACGGTAAAAAAGCAATCTAAACGTTCCAATTTCAACTGGATTTCACTGATGAGCACACTCACTCTGTCAACGATTCGACAGAACTTGTCGAAATTTGACCTCACCGGACTCAGTATTCCGGTGGTGGTGCTCGTCATCATGGCCATGTTGGTGTTGCCACTGCCACCGCTGTTGTTAGACTTTTTGTTTACTTTCAACATCATGTGCAGTCTGGTGGTCATCATGATCGCTATCAGCACCCGCAAGCCGCTCGAGTTTTCATCCTTTCCCACCGTCCTCTTATTTGCCACCATGCTGCGTCTGGCGCTCAACGTAGCGTCGACCCGTGTCATCTTGGTCCACGGCCATGAGGGTGCCCATGCAGCGGGCAAAGTGGTGGCCGCTTTCGGCGAATTCGTGATTGCCGGCAACTATGTAGTCGGTTTCATCATCTTCGCGATTTTGATGATCATCAACTTTATTGTGGTGACCAAGGGTGCTGGACGCGTCTCTGAAGTAAATGCCCGCTTTACCTTGGACGCCATGCCCGGTAAGCAAATGTCCATCGACGCCGATTTGAACGCAGGCGTCATCGACCAAGAGACCGCCAAAAAACGCCGCGCCGAATTAGCCCAAGAATCCGACTTCTTCGGTTCGATGGACGGTGCCTCTAAATTTGTGAGTGGCGACGCCATTGCTGGCTTGCTGATTTTGTTGATCAACTTGATCGGCGGCCTGATTATTGGGGTTGCGCAGCACGACTTACCAATTGCTGAGGCTGGCAAGCTCTACACCTTGCTCACCATTGGTGACGGCTTGGTTGCGCAGATCCCGTCTCTACTCTTGTCCTTGGCCACTGCCATTGTGGTGACCCGGGTAACAACCACCGAGTCCATTACAGAACAGGCTTCGGACCAACTCGCTAACCCTACCGCACTATTTATATCTGCAGCGATTTTGATTATCTTGGGCATGGTGCCTGGCATGCCACACCTGATGTTCTTCTCTTTGTCAGTGGCCGCCGCTGGCTTGGGACTGATGATCATCTCTAAAGAAGTGCAGCAAGAGCAAGCGGTACAAGCTGAAAAAGACGCTGCACCCACAGACGCCCCCAAAGAACTTGACTGGGACGACGTCGACCAAGTGGACCTCATTGGCTTAGAAATCGGTTATGGATTGATTCCTTTGGTCAATGCTGAAACGGGCGGCGAACTGATGTCGCGGGTCAAAGGCGTGCGTAAAAAACTCTCTGCCGAGTTGGGCTTTTTGGTGCAACCTGTGCGTATTCGCGATGACCTCAATATTGATCCAGACTCCTACAACATCGTGCTCAAAGGCGTGGTGCGAGGCAAGGGCGAAATAAAAGTTGGCCGTGAATTGGCCATCAACCCTGGGCAGGTCTATGGCCAACTAGAGGGCCTAGCCACCCGCGAACCTGCGTTTGGTTTGGAAGCAGTGTGGATCGAACCATCGCAACGCGACCAAGCGCGAACCTTGGGCTATACGGTGGTCGATGCCGCGACGGCGATTTCAACCCATCTCAATAAAGTACTGCGTGAAAACGCAGCTGATTTGCTCAGCCACGATGAAACCCAACAACTGCTTGACAAACTTGCAGCCAAGTCGCCGAAGATTGTGGAAGACTTGGTTCCTGGCAAATTGTCTTTGGGCATCTTGACCCGGACTTTGCAAAACCTGTTGCAAGAGTCCGTCTCGATCCGCGACATGCGCACGATTGCCGAAGCGTTGACCGAAGCCAGCACCCGCACCCAAGATCCCGAACAACTCACCGCCATCGTGCGTCCCAAGTTGGGCCGCATGATCATGCAAAACCTGATCGATGGCGACAGTAGCTTGCAAGTCATGACCTTAGAGCCTACGCTCGAGCAATTGCTGCACAACGTGTTGCAACAAAGCCAGCCTGGCCAGCCCGTGGTGATGGAGCCCAGCTTGGCCGAAAACCTATTTGCTGCGTTGCGCGAAGGTTCGCGCGCTGTGGAAGACATGGGGCACCCCGCCGTGTTGGTGGTCTCTCCAGTGATCCGTGGCTGGCTCTCCAAAGCCGCACGCTTCCGTGTGAATGATTTGACGGTGCTCTCCTATAGCGAAATTCCTGATGACCAAGCCGTCAAAGTGATCCACACGGTGGACGCCAAGAAAAATAACGACTGATTTCAACCATTGACCAAGACAGAGTGAGCAACCTATGGAACTCAAACGAATCCTCGCCCGCAATGCACGAGCCGCCAATGAAAAGGCGATCGCGCAATACGGTCCTGACGTGCTGGTGATCTCCAGCAGCCAGGTCAATGGCCTGACCGAACTCATCGTGGCAGTCGATATTCCAGCGCTCACTGCGGAAGAGGCAGAACCGTTTCTCAAAACCGAATTCGCCAACGCCTCTAACAAAGAGCCAGCCAGCAAATTTGATGTGCTTTTGGGCAAAACACTGGAAGACAACAAACGCCAAGCACGCGAGCGCCAAGCCACCCAAGTGGCCAAACCCATTATTCAAGTCACCGCCAAAGCAGAGCCTATCAAGGCCAAAGTCGCTACAAAACCTGCAGCCAAAGCAAAGGCCACTGAAGCTGAACAAGAGATTCGCGACCATGAAATGGTGCGTGGCCGAGAGATCGTTGAACTCGTGCGAGAAGAGCTAGCTTCCTTGCGCCGCGAATTCAAACTCAGCCAACAAATGGCAACCTGGCAAGGCAATATGCCTCTGCCACCTGCTTTGTCACCGTTGCGCGACGCACTCAATGACGCACCGATTCCGGTCGCTTTGCGCGCCTTGTTGATCGACAGCATCAAAGACCATGACAACATGGCCGACGCCAAACTCGCCTTACAAAACCAACTCAGCCATGCCGTCGAGCAAGAGCAACTGGCTATGCCCAGCTCTGGAGTGCATGTCTTGGTCGGCCCTTCTGGTGCTGGCAAATCATTGATGGTGGCGCGACTGGCGCAAGCAGCTTCCCTTGCACATGGCAGCGAAAAAGTCATGGTCATCAGTTACCACGACCAACGCGCTGGCGCCTGGAACCAAACCCAGTTACTCAGCGCCCAGTCTGGCGTTGACTGTTTTCGTGCAATCAACATCGGCACCTTGAAGTTATTGCTTGAAGAGCATGCCAGCCGCCGGTTGATCTTGATCGATACCTCTGGCGTACAAATGCAAGAACGTTTGACAGAGATCCGTGGATTGCAACAAAACATGGGTTTCCATGCCGTGGTGCCAGCTGATGCCTCTGCCGCCACTTTGCGCCGACTGTTTGAAAACACGGACAACACCTGGTCGAGCTTGATGCTCAGCAAATTAGACGAGTCCAACCAGCCATGGGCTTTGCTGCAATTCTTAACCGAGAAAACACTGCCTGTTTCCATCGCCAGCCAAGGCGAGCGCACCAGTGATTTAGTGGAATCCGTCGCTATGGTTGATTTAGTCAAGCGTGCGCTGGATAACTTAGGCGTAGCAGAAAATAATTCAGACGCTCCAGCTGCCCAAGCCAGTGCGCTTGGCGCATTAACAGTCAATAAGTTACAAAAAATTGCAGCCCATTACCAAACCGAAAGCACAGGTCTGAGCCATGAGTGAACAACGTAAAACCGAAGTCATCGGCATCGCCAGTGGCAAAGGGGGGGTGGGTAAAACCACTTGCTCGGTCAACCTAGCTGTCGCATTGCGCCAGTTGGGCCACAGCGTCATGCTGTTTGATGCCGATCTGGGTTTGGCCAACGCGCAAATCGCTTTGGGCGCGCGTGCCGAATACAACCTCGGCCACTTCTTGGCGGGTCAAAAAACCATGCAAGAAATCATGCTCACCACCCGCCAAGGCATCAAGTTGATTCCGGGCGCATCCGGCATGCAAGAGTTGGCAGGTTTGAGCCAATTGCAAGCAGCCAGCATCGTGCAGTCGTTTGGCGCTTTGACCGACGAAGTCGATTTCTTAATTGTTGACGTCGCCGCTGGCATCTCGCCATCGGTCTTGTCTTTCTTGGCTGCATGTCAGCGCCGCTTCATCGTGGTGAAAGACGACCCGTCTTCTATTGCTGATGCTTACGGCACGATCAAAATTCTCAGCAAAGAAATGGCTCTGGACGAGATTTACCTCTTACCCAATATGGTCGGTAGCCAAACCGAAGGATGGAAACTCTATAAAAAACTCAACGACGTCTGTGTGCGTTTCTTGGGTGAATCGGTGCACTACCTCACGTCGATCGAAGAAGACGAAATGGTTTTGCGGGCCTTGAAGAAATACCAGTCCATCATCGAGATGGCGCCTGGTTCTGCTGCCGCGCGCGATTTCATGCGTCTGGCCGAGGCTTGTACCCACTTGCGCCCTATTGACCAAGCGTCGGGCGGTATGCAATTTTTCATGGAGCGGCTGATTCTTGGCAATCCGTCGGAGCACGTATGAAAACACTTTCACCTCTAGAAATGTACGGCGCATGCAAGCCGATTGGCGAGGAATTGGTCATGGCCCATTTAGGCTTGGTCAAACGCGTCGCCTTGCATCTGAAAGCGCGTATTCCCGCCTTCATGGAACTCGACGAGTTGATTCAAGTGGGCATGATTGGTTTGCTCGAAGCTTCTCGCGCCTTCGACCCCGTCAAAGGCGTAGAGTTTGAAAACTTCGCCCACAGCCGTGTGCGTGGTGCGATGCTCGACGAAGTGCGCCGCTTGTCCTTCTTGCCCCGCTCTGCTGTGGCGTTCAACAAGTCGCACAACGAATCCATCCATACTTTGGCAGCCGAACTTGGCCGCACACCCACCCAGTCCGAAATTGCGGACTACATGGGCAAAGACTTAGAAGACTTTCACCGTGAACGCGGCAAAGCCAAAAGGTTTGAGACCTATTCCATGGAAGTCGTGACAGAAGAAGTCATGGCGATTGCCGACGACGCATCGCAACAACCCGACGTCATCGTCGAAGAAGCCGAGTTCATGGATGCGGTGACCGATGCGATTGCCGAGTTGCCCGAACGCGAACAATTGGTGATGCAGCTCTACTATGTGGAGGAACTCAACCTCAAAGAGATTGGCGAAACCCTTGGCGTGAGCGAGTCACGCGTGAGTCAAATTTTGTCTGCAGTTGTCAAGAAATTGCGCGGCTCGCTCAATCTTGAAAACACTGGCACAGACGCCTTGAAAGTTAGGAGAGCAGCATGAGTAATTTCATGATGAACATCATCTCTTGGATTCTTCTCTTTTTGGTGGTTCTGACCTTGTATTTAATTGACAAAGTCAATCACCTGGCCAAACTCTACGAAGCCCCCCAACCTGAATTACCCCCTCTGCCAGAGCCAGAGCCTCCAAGCGATATTTTGTTTGCAGGTTTAGAGGGTAAAAAACTGTGGGATGCCATGAATGGCAAAACCGTAGAGGGTTTTGATGCCAGTTTGATCGAAGCCTTGCGTGCCCATTACGAACCTATTTTGCGCGAACACATCACGTTGGCATTCAAAGACGGGCTCGAAGACGTCGATGGAAGCGAAAGCCGTGTGCCAAGTTCTGAGCGGCGCATCACCACCTTGCGTGGACATATCCAATCGTGGTTACCGCCCCAGCATTTGGGGGGTATTTACCGAGCCGCTTTGGAGTTTGCGGGGTCTTATAAGAAGAATCCCCAGTCTCAGGTGCTGGAGCGTTTGAAACAAACAGTCGATAGCGTGACGGGTATGTTGTACCAACGCGCGGGCATCGCACTAGAGGTTCCTTTTTCTGAATTTTTATTTGAAGTAGAGGAACAACAGGCACAAGAGGCGCCAACAGAAACAGCCGATGACACAGTTCTGGCCCTCACCAACGAATCTGCCGAACCCAACCCCCTCGATGCCGAAGCCTTGGCAAAGATGCAAGCCGATCAACTCGCCCAAGGCCTAGAGCAAGTGCAGCAATATGAAGAGCTTCAGCGGCAAGAAATTGCCGCTGAGACCATCACCGAAGTAGCCCCACCGGCCCAAGAGACTCTGGAAGCCAAACCTGCCTGACAAAATCGCCATGAACCGCGTTGATTACCTCAAGTTTGCTAGTACGCCTCCGATACTCCCTGTGTAAGCAAAGAACCACAGGAGTTACCTCAAATGCGTGCTAATTCAAGAGCTATTCAAAGTTACGGTGATGTCAAAGTCGGCACCGGTGTCGCCAATGCCAGCAACGTGCAACTCATTCAGATGTTGTTTGATGGGTTGTTGGAGAGCATGTCGGCAGCCCGTGGACATATCCAGCACAAAAATATTCAAGAGAAATCTAAATCTATTGCCCGCGCTAGCCGAATTGTTTTGGGCTTGCAAGGCGCCCTAGATTTTGAAAAAGGCGGCGATTTGGCGAACAACCTCAATGAGTTGTACAGCTATGTCACCCGCCGTTTGTTACACGTCAATGCTCATAACGATTTGGTCGCCTTGGAGGAGATCCAAGGATTGATGCGCGAAATCCGCGATGCCTGGGAAGGTGTACCGGCTTTGGTGCCTCAAATGGCTAAGCCATTGAGCTTGGTGAACTGAGAAATCAGTTACCCTTAGCGGGGTTGAAAAGTTAAGCAGGCACATCCGAGATGCTTCTTGGATGTGCCGAACTGCATTTGGAGTGAGAGATGACAGCAATTATTGGTTTGGTCGTATTGATGATCTGCGTTTTCGGTGGTTTTGTGATCGCCGGAGGCAGTTTGGCGCCCATTATCAAAGCCGCTCCTTATGAGATGTTCATCATTGCAGGCGCTGGTATTGGCGGCATGATCACCGGCAATTCAGGCGTCATTTTCAAAGGTGCTATGGGTGGTTTTGGACGTGTTGTCAAGGGCCCCATGTACACCAAAGATGATTACGTTGCCATCATCGCCGTCATCTCCAAGCTCATGAAAACCTTGAAAGCCGAGGGTGCGGTGGCGATGGAATCCCATGTCGAAAACCCGGAGGCCAGTGCGATTTTTGGCGAATGTCCAAAGATGCTGCACGACCATGGCTTGATCGGATTAATTTGCGACACCATCCGATTGATGGTGGTGTCGTCAGGCACTTTGAGCCCCTATGCGGTGGAAGACGTCATGACCGCGTCGATCAAACTGCACCACCACAACGAAATGAAAAACGCCGAAGCTATCGGTACATTGGCTGGCGCCTTACCAGCGCTGGGAATTGTGGCCTGTGTGTTGGGTGTGGTGAAGACCATGGGCGCGATTGACCAACCCCCACCTGTGTTGGGTGCCTTGATTGGTGGCGCCTTGGTGGGTACGTTCCTCGGTGTGTTCTTGGCTTACGGTATTTTTGAGCCCTTTGGTAGCCGCTTGAAGCAAATCATTGACGAAGACGGCGAAGTGCTCAACGTTGCCAAGCAGATTATTTTGGGCAATATGCACGGATATCCGGTGCCTCTCATCATTGAGGCTGGACGCGTTTGTATCAGCCACCACAACCAGCCCACCTTTGGTGAAATCTTCGACGCGCTGAGGAAGTAATGGCTGACGAAAAAGACGCTGAAGCCGCGCCGGCAGACGGTGCGTTAGCACCAGTCATCATCATCAAGAAAATCATTGATGATGGCCACGGTGGTGCGCACGGCGGAGCTTGGAAAATTGCGTTGGCCGACATGATGACGGCGATGATGGCCTTCTTCTTGTTGATGTGGCTCTTGGGCGCATCGAACGACGACCAACGCAAAAGCATTGCCGACTACTTCAAGCCCGCTTCACAAAGTTTGATTCCTTTTGGCCAGTTGGCAGGTTCTAACGGCATGTTTGGCGGCCGCTCCATCATTGACCCAGACGGATTTCCTTTTTCTGCCAAACAAACAGCATTGCTCGAGCGCCTCACACCTCGTTCGGAAGGGGGGCCTAACCCCAGCACCGACCCAGGTCAGGAAAACGAAAACCCGTATTCCGATCCTGACAAACTCACACCCGAGCAGAAAAAAGAAATCGCTGCTGCCAAAGAAAAAGCCGACTTTGACAAGCTAGAAAAAGAAATCGAACAAAAACTCGCCGAGAACAAAAAACTCAGCGACCTGAAAGACCAAGTCTCCATCACGCGGGACAAACAGGGTTTGCGGATTGAAATCATCGACAAAGCCGACTTTGCCATGTTCCCTAGCGGTGGAATTGGAATGCAAGGTAAGGCAGCCAATTTAATGAAAGAAATCGCTACCTCGCTGGCACAAATGCCCAACAAAATTGCGATCCGAGGCCACACCGACAGCGTGCCTTTCCAATACAAGGAAGGCAACGAGATGCGCAACAACTGGTCTTTATCGGCTGAACGCGCAGAAGTCACCCGTCAGATGCTAGAGAAAAGCGGTATTGCAGAGAATCGATTTGCGCGCATTGAAGGGGTGGCCGATACCGACCCCTTTAACCCCAAGGACAAACGCGACCCGCGTAACCGTCGTATGAGTATCACAGTCCTCTACAACGACCAAGAATAAATATCAGGCCGAGCGCAACTCGTATTTGTTGATCTTCTCGATCAAGGTTGTGCGCTGTAAGTTCAGTAGTTTTGCGGTTCTAGACACATTGCCAGAGTTGCGCTCGAGTGCCTGCTCAATAATGCTGCGCTCGATTTGCGCCATGCGCTCTTTCAGCGACAAACCCTCGGGCGGCAGATGCGGCATGCCTTGCGCGAGCATGATGATGCTCTCTATTTCGTTGTCTTCCGGTTCAGGCTGGTTTTGCATACCAGACTCCGCCAAAACTTCAGGCGGGGGCGTCATCTCGAGCGTGGCTAACAAAGGCGACTTGGCTTGCAATTCCGCTTGTGCAGATACCAAGCCTTTGGGTAGCAGGGTGGGGGGAATGGCCCGCAAATCCAATTCTTGTCCGGCATACAAGGTGCTGAAGCGGTCTACCAAATTGGACAACTCACGCACATTGCCAGGCCATGGATACTTTTGTAGTGCTGTCAAAAAATCAGGCTTGAAGCTGATGGGCTTTTTGCCAAAAGCCGCACATTTTTTAGAAAAAAATGTCAGTAATTCAGGCACATCCGTGTTGCGCTCACGCAACGCAGGCGTCACCATGGGTAAAACATTAAGCCGATAGTACAAATCTTCGCGAAACCGCCCAGCTTCAATCTCGGTATCGAGGTCACGGTGGGTGGCGGCGATCACGCGCACATCGACCTGCACCTGTCGGGTTCCGCCAATCGGGTCGACCGTGCGCTCCTGCAAAACACGCAGCAGTTTGACCTGCATGTCGAGCGACATATCGCCTATTTCGTCTAGGAAGATCGTGCCGCCATGGGCCAACTCGAAGCGACCAATGCGGTCAGCCACCGCACCCGTAAAAGAACCCTTTCTATGACCAAAAAGTTCACTTTCTAGCAAATCTTTGGGGATGGCAGCGCAATTAATAGGCACAAAGTTTGCACCACAGCGATCTGATTGGTCGTGCAATAAACGGGCTAAAAGCTCCTTGCCCGTGCCACTTTCGCCGGTAATCATCACCGTGGCATTGGAATTAGCCATAGTTGTTACCAAATTTCGCAGAGTTTTGGCAGATTCGCTAGAACCGATAAATTGTGTGGTGGTCTTCATGTCAAAAATTCCTACAGTTGATTGTCTAATACTGATAAATTTGCACAAGCCAACAAAAGTACTAAAGCAATCAAATAAGTAACAAACTCTGTTTTTGTCAGGTTAAAGATGTGTCTCTAACTGACGAATCGTGTGGGAGACCTACATAAGGACAACGACCATGAAACGCGCCACTTTTTGGGCTCTAGTAGCCGCCACTTTGCTAATGACTGCATGCGCATTGCCGCCTGTTAAAAATGCTAAATCCCCTGAGCAAATGAAGGCAGAAGAACCTGCCAACATGATCACGCCCATGACGGAAAAGCGCGAAACCTTGGTCGCGACGGGTTATGCCGTCATCAGCATTCAAAACCATCGCAACCCATCCCAGCAGCGCTTGCTGGCGATCCGCGCATCTAAGTTGGACGCCTACCGCGCATTGACCGAACAGGTTTATGGGCAGCAGTTAGACGCCAACACCACCATCGCAGACATGACGGTGATGAGCGACACCTTCCGTGCGCGTGTAGAGGGTGTGGTCTACGGTGCCGTCTTGGTCAGCATCACCCCTGTGGGGGACGACACCTACGAGACCACCTTGTCGTTGGATCGGCGTATCGTCAATGATTTGCGCTCGCTCTACATAGCGCAGCTCAGTAGCAAGCGATAGTTCCCAGCATCTGCGGCTTGTCGACTTGCCCTGCACACCACTTATTTCGCGTTTTAGTGAGTTATATCCATGCCCCTAGCGTTCTTTCAGTTGCAAGTCAGCCGCTTTTGCAGGCTAAGTGCGTGCACAGTGCTGGGTATGGTGTTGGGGCTCACTGGTGGTGCTGTGTGCGCCCAAGACCTCAAGCCTGAGCAAAGACTCGAAGCTATTCGCACTGCCTTGGTCGAGGCTGCGATGAAATCCAACACCCGAGTCAGCACCACCAGTTGGATGGACACACGAGGTGCTTTGTTGGAGCTCAATCGTTTTTCTTCGGAAATCAGACTGCGTGATTTGAAAATCGGTCAATATAAAAAGACCAACCAAGTTGAGACCGCTGAACTTGCGAGCAGCACCCTTGAAAGTGTTGCGCCCATCAGTTGCATTGCACCCCAGGCCAGGTCACCCATCCGGCATGTCATGCGTGTGAGTTTGGACTTGGCCTCGGGCATAGCACCCGCGCACCACCATCTTGCACAAAAAATAGGTTTTGCCGCCCGACAACATGCCGTCCAAGCTGCAAATCAAACCCAGCATTGGCGCCTGATGACCGATGCGGCCTACCAACGCACCTATGAACGGCTGATTTACGGACAAGGCGAAGAAACAGTGCAATGGTCATTGCAACTGACGGTTTTGCCTGCACGCGTCAACCTCAACACCCCTGAGCACCCAGCCTTTATCTTGGCATGGCAAGTACAAACAGGCCCCCATAAGCCTGTGTGGTTTGGCGCACAAAACTTGCTGTTTGGTGTCACCATTCCCAGCAGTTACGGCACGCCCAAGCTCGACGTTGACACCATTTCATCGATTGAAATGACGGTCAACAACATGGTCAAAGAACTCGATAAACAACTCGCTTGTGATCCCCAAAGCTTTGCGGTGGAGAAGAACGAAAACGGTCAATTGATCATCCAAGCTGGCCGCACCTCTGGCTTGCGGGTGGGCGACCAAATTGTGTTGGCTGATGCCCGGTTATTGCCAGGCCGCGCCATCGAGGCCGGCGCACTTGACGCAGCCGTCCTTGCCGAAGTTAAATCCGTGTCGGATTACCAATCCGAGATTCGCCAAGTGGCGGGCAAAAAACAAAACTTTCAAGGTGGTTGGGTTGCATGGCCCTTCATCTATTAACGAAAACGTCGGAGAGCATTTATGTCTTATCTCAAAGCTTGTAGCCAAATCGCCCTATGTATCGGCGCGCTTGCAGTGACAGCCCCAGTTTTTGCACAGGACGTACAAGGCAAGGGCCCTGCCAAAACGTATGACGTGGTCTCTGGCGACACCTTGGACAAAGTGATTCGTGCCACCATGGCAGACAGCCCGCTGAAAATTGAGTTGTTGCGTACGGCATTTATCCAGCAAAACCCACAGGCCTTCACTAAAACCCCGCCACGCACCTTGATGGCTGGTTCTATTCTGACCATACCTGACCATGACAACCTGGTCGCCATGTATCTCAAGTCTGGCAGAAGTGCCCCAGCAAAAAACACATCGGCTTCCAATTCGGCTGCCAGTGCAGCCCCTGGCTCGGGCGGTTACGCGACAACCGACTTGAATATGAACGAGCGTAAAAACTGGGTACGTTTTCCTTAAAGGCCAGTCATGGCTTTGCTCGGGCCTGAAGGGGTTAACCAAGTCGCACGTGTCGTCCCTGTCACGTTAGACCAGCGCCAAGTTTTTGTTGAAGCGCCTGTTGCCAAACAACTGGGCCTGCACGACGGACAAGTGGTGCAAGCGGTGGTGACGCTTCACCAAGACCAACTCAAGCTCGCAATACGCGAGCAAGTTTTCAACCTGCCACTTTCGCCCTACATCAAGGAAGGCGATCTTGCCCAGTTACGCGCCCAGTTGTTACCCAATGGCAAGTGGGTATTGCAGTTGCTCCACACAGGCACCTATGCGGGTTTGCAAACCTCTCAAGCTGCGCAGGCTGCCTTGGCAGCGCAAACCGCACAAACTGCTGCGCAAGCGCTGATGCCCTCGCGCTTCAATGCTTTATTGGTTCAACCGGAGGGCTTTGCCAATTGGGTGAATTTATTGCGCCCCGGTGTTTTGGATGCTTTGTTACCTGCTGGCGTTGCCAGTGAAATCAAAGAACGTGTCAAAGCGCAGCGTTTGACCATGGCTAATTTGCAACCGCAGGGTTTGCGTCGATTTGTTTTAAAACACGCCGCATCGACAGAAGCGAATTTGGCCCAAGCACAAGAGATAGAGGACGACGCCAAGGTCTTGCTGCGTTTACTCATGAGCGAGCGCCAAAGAATGGGTGCCATCGAGGAGGGCGAAACCCAAGACCTATTGCGACACGCCTTAGACGAAGTCGAAGCCGCCCAACTGCAAACGGTCAAAGACTGGCGTCAAGGCGATCTGAACCTGAGTTTTGTCATCCCCTTTACCGATGCAGACCCGCTAGAAATGCACTTCGAAAAAAAAGGCGATAAACCCGGACACCCAAAAAACCCCTTGGTGGTCAACATGCATACCAACAGCCGTGTTTTAGGTGAAGTCTGGCTTAAAACCAGTATCAGCGCGCCCACCAATGTCAACCTCACCATGTGGGCGTTACGCGCTGACATCGCCAACCAAGCCAGAGAAAACGCCAGCGAATTGACCTACGAACTCGAATCAGCGGGCTTGGTGCTCGGCAGTTTTCAGGTCTACAACGCACCACGCCCTGATGCCAAACAAAAACGCGAAGTGCCCAAGCATGGCGTGCTGATCGACACCGAAGTCTGAGCCATGAAAAACACCCCTTACCAACAAGCAGTTGCTCTTGAATACGGAAAAAACAAAGCGCCTGTGGTTACCGCCAAAGGCGAAGACGAACTCGCGCGCCGTATCGTTGCTGAAGCTAAGCGCCAAGGCGTCTATGTTGCAGAAGACCCCAGGCTCTTGGCCATGCTGAGCCGTTTAGATGTGGGACAGGAAATTCCAGAAGATATGTTCACCGCAGTTGCGGTTATTTTGGCTTGGGTCTATTGGCTTAGGGGTATGCAGCCCGGTGATGAGGCAGCTAGCGCCAAAGTGGCTTGAACCTAGGCCTCGGCGTAGCCTCTGCCACGGCGCGAGCGCGATAGTTTGCCCAAGCGGTCGTAAATTTCGACGGAACTCGTGGGATCAAACACATTCAAACTTTGTAAGGCGCCGCGAATAGCGTCTATTTTTCGACTAATTAGCACTTCATTGCGTCGATGCATGTCGCGACACAAAGCCATGTGCTCTTTGAATTCATCCCATTCAGGGCCGAGTGCATCGGCTGCTTGCGGGCTATCAATGCGTGCAAGTCGCATTAACTTTTGCAACAAATCATTTTTAGAGCTTTGCGACGCCTCAAAAGCGTCTAGATTTTGCGCTTTGAGTTGCTCGAACTCCAGGTCCAACATGTCATAGAGCTCACGCGCCAAGGCCTCAGCCTGAGCCAAATGCTCTGCTGAGGGGCCTTCTGTCGTTGATTGCGTCATTACTACGTCGGTCATGCGCGCTCAAAATCGAATCAGCTAGTGATCAGTTTTTCCAAAGCTACAAAGCTCTCAGCTATGCGGCGTGGATTGACGGGGTAATTACCGTCCTTGATCGCTTGCTTGATCGACTCGACCTTGGAGCGGTCAAATTCAGGCTGAGCCATGACCTTTTGGGTCACATTGCTCAGACTGACCTTGTCAGCACCAGGCGCAGTTTTAGCAGGCGCAGACTCTTCTTTGGCAGCAGCCGCAGAAGTGCCTTTGGGGTCAATTTTCTCAATCGCACTGCGAGCCGCAGCATTCGATTGGGTCACGCGCCCGTAATTAGAGATGGGATCACTCATATCGTTCTCACTTTCTAGACCTGAAAAACAGATCAAACCTTTTCACAACACTTCAATCGGCACCAAGTTTTAGAACTTGAGGCCTTTCCACCAAAAAAAATCATCGAACTCTTGCAGTGTTGGGCCCAGTGATCACGGCTACCAATGATCGACCCGACTCGCTATTTTTCAAGCGCACCTGCTCACCAAATCCACCATCTTGCAGTGCTTCCGCACGCAGGGTGATTAGAAATCCTTGTCCTTGCCCGGCACTGACTTGTACCTCTTGCCCTCTTCGCACCATAACCGCAGCCTTGACGTCGTAGGTCCTCAGGGGCGAATTGGGTGTCAAATCGCGCACCAATTCCACATTCACTAGCAATTTTGGGTCCACGATCACTTGGTTTTCCATGCCAGGCAGGGGCATTTCTGCCTCCACAAACATGGCGGGGCTCAGAAGGGTACCGCGTTTTAGCATCTCTTTAGCCACCAAAACCTTGTGCAAAGCAGGTGCGGCAGGCGCGACACGGTTAAGTGCGCTGGGTTCCGAGCCATTGGTTAGCGTTACAAATAGCTGCCATTGGGGCTGGCTACAGCGAACTCGGACCGATGGTTGGACTGGAAAGGGTTGGTCCAATTGCAGTTTTTGTTGACAGGTCTGCAAGTTAATGCGGCTGTCTGGTGGTGCAACCCGCAGATTGCGACCTTGAAAAGCGGGGGCGGTTTGGGCCCAGCGCAAAACTTCTTGCTCTAAATCTTCAAATGCGCCAGCTTGTGCCGCCCAAGGCAGGCTCAGGACAAAAACCGCTCCCCAGCGCAGGCATTGCGTGCGGTAGGTGTCGGAAATTTTTGGGCACAGCATTTGCATGATAAATAGGGCCAGGTGTTGAAGTTTTGACAAATTTGTTGAGTTCTAAACCTGTTAGCAAAAACGAGACCAACTTTCTTAATGCACCGATAACGGAGTCCCTATGCGACTAGATCCGCCTTTCACACCCACGGTGAGTGGGGTTGACCCATCGGGCATGCCAACCATCACGCGCAACCCCTTGGCCTATACCCGTAGTGCGACGGGTTTTAGCCAAGCGATGGCATTAGCGCAGCAAAACACCTCGTCCCAGTCCATCCCTTACCAGCCCAAAGCGGGGTCTTTGCTGCCTGAATCCAGCGCAACACCCTGGAGTGTCCAAGTGCAAGCAGGGCAAACCTTGAGCGGGATCGTGCGCGAGCAAATGGCTGCGCGCGGTGTGTCAATTTCTAGCAGCGAGGCCTTGCGCTTGTCACAAAACATAGCCCAAGCCAACAAACTGCCCAATGCCAACCTTATTCACCCCGGCCAGCGCATCAACCTAGAAAGCCTCAACCTCACCATAGCCCAAGCGCAAATGGCCAACCGAGCAGTTGTTGCCAGTGCCAATCTAGGACAGACACCTACACCTACTAATATTAGTAGCGGTGTAAACAAACAGAGCTTGGTAAAAGGCACCACGCAACTCCAACTCCAATCCAGAGTGGACCAAGGTAGCAACCCGGTGCTTGAAAAAACACTTAACCGCGCTGTAGATAAAGGATTCATTCCCGCCCAAGACAAACAAGCGGTGATGCACAAAATCATCCAACTCTCGCAACAACACCGATTTGCACCAGACGATTTTGCGCGCCTGTCATTGATGGAGAGCGATGGGCTCAATCCCAAAGCCAACAATAGCCGTTGCTTTGGCATCATCCAATTCTGCGATGGACCCGACCGTGGGGCTGCCAGCGTTGGCTATGCGGCCAATCCCAAAGCCATCATGGGACGCAGTGTGCTCGATCAGCTCGATCTGGTTGGAAAATATTTTGAAGACACCGGACTCAAAACCTATGGCCCGGTTGGCCTAGACGACCTCTACCTCACGGTATTGACACCCGCTGCCCGCAATGAAACGCGCCCCAATGCTGCGCTTAATATTCCTGGACCCCAAGCCGCGTTTTTGCATGTCAACCGCGACACCCGAGCGCCGATCACGCGCAACTCCATCTTGGCTGGGTTGCACCAAAACGCCAATGAGCGTTTAGGCGTAGAAGTGGCGCAACGCCCGAGTTTGCAAGCAGCCCGTATCAGCGCCTATGCTGAGCAAGCTGTGGTGACGCAATTCGAGTAATTGGTTTTTTATAGCCTCAGGTTTTATAGCCGCAACGCGCAAAGCACCAGCGGCAACCGTCTTATTTAAAAGAGCGGCAAAGCGGCAAATTTTTGCCATTACACCAGTAAAAACCGCAGTGGCACATCTCTTGCATTGATCGTCACGAGGCCTTGTAACTTGAGGCCGTTGTGTCAATAAATCGGAGTCGAGAGATGGAAGTATTTTCAAAAGCATTTGGAATCCATGAAAGAGCACTGGGCGTTCGCAGCCAGCGTATGGAAGTGCTTGCGCGAAACATTGCCAACGCAGACACGCCTAACTTCAAGGCGCAAGACGTTGACTTCAAAGCCATGCTCAAAGAACTTCAAACCGAATACGTCACGGCTACCCATGAAAAGCATTTCATGGGTATCCAAGAAGCGCCCGACAACGGCATGCGCTTTCGCACACCTTTCAACAGCTCATTCGACGGCAATACGGTTGAGATGAACGTCGAACAAGCCCAATACGGTAAAGCCGCGAGCGAATACCAAGCGACTTTGCAATTCTTAGAAAACCGCATCAGCGGATTGCGCAAAGCATTGCGCGGGGAGTAATGTGCTATGCAACTAGATAATGTTTTTGGCATTGCGGGTACCGCGCTCAACGCGCAGTCCATTCGCATGAACACCACCGCTTCTAACTTGGCCAACGCGGGAACCGTGGCCGGCAGCGAGGAAGAAGCCTTCCGCGGCAAAAAACCACTTTTCAAAGCCCTGATGCGCGAAGAAATGACGCATGCTGGCGCGCAATTTATAGGTGGTGTCAAAGTCGATCGCATTGTCAACGACCCCACACCCGTGAAGAAGGTCTGGGAGCCAGGCAACCCATTGGCAGACAAAGAAGGCTATGTCTTCCATTCCAACGTCAATGAAATGTCGGAGATGGTCGACATGATGGCAGCGTCGCGCGCCTACCAAAACAACGTCGAAGTGGTCAATACCGCACGTCAATTGATGTCGCGCACGCTCGACATCATCAAATCGTAATAACCCGCTGAACTGGAGTCATCCATGGCTGTTTCAAACACTACCGCAAGCCTGAGCTCAATGCCCAGCGGTATCAAGACCACTGCGCAATACAAAGCAGAAAAGGCGATGACGCCACAAAACACCAATATGGGTCAAACAGAGTTTTTAACTTTATTCACAACCCAGTTGAAAAACCAAGACCCTACAGACCCTGTTAAGAACGAAGCTTTCGTTGCCCAATTGGCGCAGTTCTCGCAACTAGAAGCCAGCGTAGCCATGAAGACCAGCATGGAGAATTTGGTCAACAGCATGAGTAACGACCGCATGTTGGGTGCAGCTTCTTTGATCGGCAAATCAGTCTCTATTCCAGACGGTCCTGTCACCGTCACAGACACCACGGTGTCACAAGGCATTATCAATTTACCAACGGGTGCCGATGGCATTCGTGTGCAAGTTTTCAACGACCAAGGCCAATTGGTCCGTACACAAATCATGGGCGCAAAACCTGTGGGCGACGTTACCTTGGAGTGGGACGGCATCACCGATGCAGGCGCCAATGCGCCAAACGGTACTTACCGCTATGTCGCCACCGTCAACAGCGCCGGAAAGATCACCACACCAACCGTCAACACATTGGCCACAGTGCGCAGCGTCAGCAGCGCAGGAACCTTAGACGGCACCTTGCTGTTAGAAGTCGATGGCGGCAAGTCCATTAGCTTGGCTGATGTCAAACGCGTTGGATATTGATTCATTACATACAAAAAATTCTTACTGGAGTTAAAACACCATGTCTTTCTATACCTCGCTCACTGGTTTAAATGCTGCAACTGCGCAGCTTGGCGTGACAGCCAACAACGTAGCCAACGTGTCTACCGTCGGTTTCAAACGCAGTCGTGCAGACTTTGGTGACATTTTTGCCACCTCGCCATTGCAAAAAGCTTCGGCCACGATTGGTCAAGGTGTGTCATTGAAACGTGTGACCCAAGAATTTGGACAGGGCAATATGACCTTCTCGTCCAACACCTTGGACTTGGCGATCAGCGGTGACGGTTTTTTCCCACTCAAATCGCAAGACGGATTCCAGGACATCTTTACGCGTAACGGTTCGTTCTTGATGAATGACCAGTTCAACGTGGTCAACTCAGCAGGCCAGCGTTTGATGGCGGCGTCAGTCGACTCGTCCGGAAAGGCGAACTTGACCGACATGAACGTGTTGACCATCCCCCAAAAAACCAATGGCATGGCGACCCAAACCAGCAAGGTGCAGTTGGGACTGAACTTTCCTGCTGACGCTTTGGTGATCTCCAGCGAGTTCAACCGCAATGACCCCACAACCTACAACAAGAGTACCGCCTTGACCGTCTATGACGGTGGTGGTAATGGTTATTTGGCAACCGTTTATTACGTCAAGACCCGCAATGCGAGTCAAGCCAGCCCTAACAACAAATGGCAAACCTATGTGTACGTCGGAGACCAACTTGTAAGCGCCTCACTACAACAAGCTACCAGCAAAACGGGTGACTTGATGTATGTGAATAAATACGGCGAACTCAAAGCCAAAGGGGATTTCAAAACGGCGGAAGAAGTTGCTGCGTTGAACAGTTCATTCTCCAGAAAAACCTATAAGTTCTCCCTCAATCAACTCACCGACGTGCGGACATCACAACCCGCTGCAGTGACAGGGGGTAGCGCGATTAACTTAGGTACGGGATCCAACGATGGTGTGGACTTTGCAACCTACCAAAACCTCAATAAATCTGACTTGCTTTGGAAACAAGGTAGCAGCGCTGTTACTTACTCTCTGAGCACCAGTGGCGTGCCAACAGATTCGGTCACTTTGACATTCGGTCCAGACGGCGCCAAGAAAACTGTTTCAGTTCCCGTAGAAGCTACCAAAGAGCTCACCACGGCATCCTTGGCCAAGGCCCTCAACGCCAACTCGGACTTCGGAGCCAAGTATGTGGCGCAAGTGCCAACCTCAGCCACATTGCCCACCGTCGCCTTTAACTCTCCAGCAGCTGCTGGAGACTTTGCCTCTTTTGGTATGAATATTGGTGGCAAGACCATCACTATCAACAACCTGGCACCTGACTCCGCTTCAGGAGCTTCACTGGCTGCAACGATAGAGAGCAGGCTGCGCCGCGAAGATGGCGGAAGGACGGATATATCGGTTTCATGGCAAGGCACGACTACCGCAGGCTCGCTCAAAGTGGTGGATGCCGCCGGTCGACAAATAACCAGTGCCACTTTGGCGCCTTCCACGCCAACTGGTGGAACTAGCACAGGTACCACGGTCTTTACCAGCGGTGATTTAAAAGTAACAGCGATCGACCCTAATTTGCCAGCTGAAGACATCGCTGCAGCGCTTACTTTGGCCCAAGCGGGTACGCCGCTGGCTGCAGGAGCCATAGCCTTAAACAGCACACCTTATCCACGCAGCAGTGCCGATTACACCTTTGATACCACCAGCGCCTCTTTCAAAGCCACTTTTGGCCCTGATGCGTCGCCCATCACCGTCACTGCTAACAGTATCAATGCGTTTGTCTTGGCCTTGAACAGCGAAGCCACATTTGCCCAATCGTATGTAGCGTCTGCAGTAGGTGGCGTTGTTAAAGTAACTGCCAAAGACCCTACCACGGCCAATGCGGCTGCCATTACGGGCGCTTTGAAGTTTTACCAAGGTAACGGAACAAGCTTTACCCAAATCAACGACCTCGCTACCCCTAATCCGCTGGGTAGCAACGGGGTTCCCGCTGCGCCGCAATTTGCGGGTAAGAAAAGTATTGACGACCTCAAAGACTTGTTCTCGATCAACGTCGACAACTCAATCGACCCGGTCACCATCGGGCTAGACCGTTTGGTGGGTTCTAACCTGCGCTTGTCGGGTGCCCAAATCGCGGCAGAGTTAACCAACAGCATTAACCGTGCGTATGGCGATGAGAAACCATTCAACTTCTCTTCCTTGGTGGGTGCAACGTTCACAGTGCAATTGACACCAGCCGGTGGAGCCACGCCTCCAGCGCCCTTGGATATTGACTTGTCGCAGGCAGGCGACGACAAAAAAAATATGCGCTATGAAGACATGGTGAAAGCAACGCAAGCCATCGTCGACGCCAATCCGTCGTATGCAGGAAAAGTCAAAGTGTCCTACGACACCGTGTTGCAAAAACTCATGTTTACTTCCGCAGGTAACGACAAGATAACGATCTCTAGCGCACAAAGCTCTATCGGATTGACCAACCCGATTGTGCAAGGCGTTAACGACGAATCAGTCGGCTTGACATTGGCTCCAGCAGCCTCTACAGCTTCATACCGCGCGATCAATGACCAGCGTTTTGGTGTCAAGGTGGAATACGACGCGGTGAAAGGTGGTTTTGTATTCAAGTCAGGCTCGACGGGCGACAGCTCTAGCGTGACGGTGAGCAATATCAAGCCCAATAGTTTGGCAACCCAAACTTCTAAGGGCTTGGGCCTGACGGGTGACCCAGCCAATTACATCGTCTCTGCTTCCAAAATTGATGCTTTGCGTGGTACCAAGTCTTACCCAGCTGTTTTGCAAGGTAACAGCATGGCGGTGAACGTAGACAACAACTTCTCCGTCGACGACACCAACAACAAGTTTGTGGTCTCCGTCAACGGGGTGACAGGTACCGTGGTCATTCCTCCCAAAGACACCTACACATTGGGTACTTTCATGGAGGCATTGCAATCGGGCATCAACAATTTGCAAGGCCCTTCAGTCGGCGGCTTGTCTCCACAAACTATTGACGGTGTCAAAGTCACTTACGACAGCGTAAAGAACTCTTTAATTTTTACAACAGCAACGGCTTCGACCGACTCGTACATCAAAGTAACAGGCGACGCCCGTTGGGGTGTGGACGGCTTAGATGCGAAATTCGGTAGAACCACTACGTGGATCAAACCTACGCCCTTTAAAGACAACAAAGGATCGACGGTTTATATCGACGGATTCGGTAAAGAGGCTTCTAACGCGGCAGGTTTTGATACCTTGCCGGAGTGGTCGCCTATCTACTTAGACAAAGGTGAGCTGACCTTTGACACCACGGGTAACTTGGTGTCACCGAAGCAAGGTGCGCAGTTAGACACTGTGTATCTGCCAAACGGTAAAGGTTCTTTGACCATCAACATCGACTACTCCAAGTCAACCCAGTTCGCGTCACCCTACGCGGTGCTGTCGCAATCGCAAGACGGTGCACCCGAAGGTGACTTGGTCGGATTGGCGATCAAAGACGACGGCTTGGTCAACGCCAGCTACTCCAACGGTTCACAAAAGTCCTTGGGCAAAGTGGTGTTGGTCAACTTCTCTAACGCCTCTGGTTTGCGCCAGATTGGTGACACCAGCTACTACAAAACATCTGACTCAGGTGTTCCCAAGTACGGTGAGGCGGGTTCTGCGGGTTACGGAACGGTGCGCTCTGGCGCGACCGAACGTGCGAACGTGGACTTGACCCAAGAATTGGTGGACTTGATTACCGAGCAGCGTAACTTCCAAGCCAACGCCAAGGCGATGGAAACATCGACCTCGTTGACGTCCACCATCATCCAGATTCGTAACTAATTACGCCATTTGATGGGATAAACCATGGACCGCTTAGCCTTTAACGCGATGTCGACGATCAACGAAGAGCGGTTGATTCGCCAACAGTTGACCAACGACCTCGCCAACGTCTCTACCGTTGGTTTTAAGCGAACTTTCGAAGCCAATATCCAGCCTGAACTGGCCGTGGGTTTTGGATTTGACACGCGCATGCAACCGCGTTTGATCACCACAGACCGCGTCAACCTGGAGGCGGGCCCGTTGATGGTGACGGGTCGTGACTTAGATGTTTCGATGAACCACAAAACAGTTTTAGGCGTCACAGGAAGTGACGGGAAACTGGCATTTACCCGCCGTGGCGACCTCAAAGTTAACTCCAACGGCGTGCTTGAGACCGGTTCCGGACATATCGTGCAAAGTGACGGCGGTGGGCCCATCACTGTGCCCCAAGGATTCAAAATTTCATTTAGCCCCTCTGGCACGCTGTATGCCACAGACCCTGCGCAGCAGGGTATTCCTGTTCAGCAAGCGATTGCCCAGCTCATGATGCGCGACGCCAGCAACACCAACCTGATTAAGCGCAACGACGGTTTATTTGCGGTGGACGAAAGCCCCCCTGGCACGGACATTGCAAATGGTACGGAGCCCGTTTCTTTGACACCCCAAGCCCTCGAGGGCAGCAGTGTCAATCCAATGGCAATGATGGTCAAGCTGATTGAACATAGCCGCAATTTTGAACACCAAGTGCGTTTGATCAAAGAAAGCAAGTCCAACGACGAGTCAGGCGCTTCGATGATGAAGATTGCCTAATTGAAGAATTAACCGGAGCGAACCACCATGGACGCATCTTTATGGGTAGCCAAAACAGGACTTGACGCGCAACAAACGCGCATGAACGTCATCTCCAACAACTTGGCCAACGTGAGCACCACGGGCTTTAAGCGCGATCGTGCTGTCTTTGAAGATTTGCTCTACCAAAACATCAAACAACCCGGCGGCCAAACTTCGCAAAACACTTTATCGCCCACTGGCTTGATGCTAGGTACTGGTGTGAAGATCAACGCGACTGAAAAGCTGCACTTACAAGGCAACATCATCAATACCCAATCGCCCTTGGATGTTGCAGTCATGGGGGATGGTTATTTTCAAATTCAAATGCCTGATGGCACCAACTCGTACACACGCGATGGAAATTTCAAAATCTCCAACACCGGACAAATCGTCACGGCCTTGGGATTTCCTTTGGTGCCTGCGATCACTATTCCTAACAATGCAGCATCGGTGACCATTGGTCAAGACGGCACCACCTCGGTGGAGTTGATCGCCGGCCAAGGCGCACAAGTGCTTGGACAAATTCAAATCGCGCGTTTTGTCAATCCCAGTGGTTTAAAGCCAGTGGGTAATAACTTGTACGAAGCTTCGCCCTCTAGCGGACAAGTACAAATTTTGCAACCCGGTTTAAACGGTGCAGGCACCCTCAAGCAAGGTTCCTTAGAAGCTTCCAACGTCAACGTGGTGGAAGAAATGGTCAACATGATCGAGACCCAGCGCGCCTACGAAATCAACTCGAAAGCAATCTCTGCTGTAGACGGCATGTTGAAGTTCTTGAACCAAAACGTTTGAAAAAGGTTCATGATGAAACTCACACCCCTTTTATTACTACCAGCAGCGTTGTTGGTCTTGTTGCAAGGCTGTGCAACCGAGCCTGTCGATATGGTTTTAAAGCCTTCGCCAGACTTTCAGCCAGTCTACCCATTGGCCAAAGATGCTGTCAAAGTCTCTACAGGCGGCATCTACAGCAACCGCCAAAGCGATGCATGGTTTGGACGTGGAAGAAATTACCAAGTCGGTGACATCATCACTGTGTTGTTGAATGAATCAACCCAAGCCGCACGCACGCAAAACACCGATGTCAGTCGCGAGGCAAAAAATTCTTTACCCTCAGGCGCCAGCACAACCGTTGGCAAATTACATCCCTTGTTAGACGGTATTGACCTTGCTAACAACAAAACCAGCAGCACCGGTAAAGGCACTGCAGACCAACAAGCTACTTTGTCTGGATCAGTGGCTGTCACCGTCGTTGAAATCTTGGCTAATGGCAACCTGATGGTGCGTGGCGAGAAAAAACTCGGCTTGGCTGAAGGCACTGAAGTGATTCAAGTCTCAGGCGTGATACGCCCTGAAGACGTTGGCCCCAACAGCACAGTGCAATCGCGCCGCTTGGCCAATGCACAAATTGCCTACCGTGGATCTGGGGACTTGGCCAACGCCACGCGCGCAGGCTGGGGTACCACTTTGATGCATAAATTCTGGCCTTTTTAATCTTGAAGAGAGTTGGATCTTATGTTGCGTTGTTCTTCTTATTTACGAGCTTGTGTTGCAAGTCTTTTGGTGTTGCTTGCCGGCAGTGCCTTGGCAGACCGCGTCAAAGACTTGGCCACTTTAGCTGCGCAACGCCCTAACCAATTGATTGGTTATGGCTTGGTAGTAGGCTTGCAAGGCACGGGTGACGATGCCTCGGTGCCCTTCACCACACAAAGCATGAAAGCCATGTTGGCGCAAATGGGTGTACGTATCGACGGCCCATTGACCGACTTTGAAACAGCAGCATCCGCTGCCCGAATCGATATTAAAAACACTGCTGCAGTGTTGGTCACCGCCGATCTGCCCGGATTTGCCAAGCCAGGCCAGCGCATCGATATCAATGTGTCTGCAATTGGTAAAGCCACTAGTTTGCGCGGCGGCAGCTTGATCATGACAGCCATGCGTGGTGTGGACGGCGAAATTTACGCCCTTGCCCAAGGCGCTTTGACAGCAACCGGCATTGACGCCAATGCTGCGGGCTCGAAAGTGCTTATTGGTGTGCCTACCTCGGCCAGAATTCCGGGCGGCGCGATTGTTGAGCGCATTGTTGACACGCCATTTGAGTCTTCTGAAAACATTATTTTGAATATTCGTGAAAACGATTTTTCAACAACGACTGCTATCGTCAACGCGATCAATAAAAAATTTGGCGGTGACGTTGCACAAGCCTTGGATGGTGTTTCGGTATCGGTACGAGCCCCTAAAAACTTGAACCAACGCGTCTCATTTATGAGTATGGTCGAAGCACTTGAAGTCACACCCGGTGAACCACCAGCGCGCGTTGTCATTAACTCACGCACTGGTACGGTTGTGATTAACCGCTCCGTGCGGGTGACCGCTGCGGCTGTCTCGCACGGCACGATCTCAGTAGCGATTACTGCAACCAATGAGGTGTCGCAACCCAACGCTCTTGCAGCGGGACAAACCACCGAGGTACAAAACGCGGCCATTGATGTGGGCGAACCGAACAAACCTATGTTCTTGTTCCAGCCCGGCGTGGAGCTGCGGCAAATTGTCGATGCAGTTAACCAAATTGGCGCAACACCTTCTGCATTGATCGCGATCTTGGAAGCTTTAAAGAGCTCTGGAAGCCTGCGCGCTGAATTGGTCATCATTTAAGCGAGCGCACCATGAGTAGCTCCATCGACAACAACGCAACTGCGAAGTCCTATCTGGACTTTTCGGGTTTGGGCGAGTTGCGTGGACAAGCACAACAAAACCAAGACAAAGCGCTGAAAGAATCGGCGCAACAGTTTGAAGGTTTGTTTTTGCAAATGATGTTGAAGTCCATGCGCGAAGCTAATGCGGGCATGAAAGACGAAGAGAACCAATCCGCCGGAATGGAAACCTTCGAGAACATGTTTGACAAAGAAATCTCGGTGCAAATGGCCAAACGTGGCGCACTGGGAGTGGCTGACTTTATGGCCAAAGCGGTCAAACAACAAATGGCGTCTACGCCCACAAGCGCATTAGAAGTGCTCAACGCGCGCCAAGCGCAAGCAGCGATACCGTTGCGCCCTGAGGCGAGCCCTATGGCACTCAATCGCCAGATGGGCAAAGCAATTCCCTTAGTTGTGGACAAAGTCAAACCACTGTCTATCGAGCCCAAGGCCTTCAAGATTAATGGAGGCGGCCCATGAGTGACATCATTGGCATTGCCAGTAATGCGGTAGCGTCCTACCAACGTGCTTTGGGCACGGTGAGTAACAACATTGCTAACGTCAACACCGAAGGTTATTCGCGTCAAGACGTGGTGTTGAAAGACACAGCGCCCACCAAAGCCGCCAATATGTTCTTTGGAACAGGCGTGGCGTTGCAAGCGGTGAAGCGCCAGTTTGATGCGTTTGCCGAATCGAATTTGCGCAACAGCACCAGCGATTTGTCTAGCCAAGAGCCGATGGTGAACTACACCAAGCGCGTGATGGACATCATGGGTGACAAAAGCGTGGGCTTGAGCTCTGCGTTGGATGATTTTTTCTCTGCGGCCAATGCCTTGTCGGCAGACCCCGCTTCCTCCGTCTTGAGAAGTTCGTTTTTACGTGGCGCAGAAGGCGTGAGTTCGCGCTTTGCAGAACTCTCTGGACAATTGGGTTTGGTAGGTACAGAGACCAACCAAGCGCTCGAGAGCACCACCAAACAAGTCAACACCTTGACCAGCCAATTGGCCTTGGTCAACCAAAACATGGCAAGTTCTGCCACTGAAGATGGACAGTCATCTGAAATTTTGGACCGACGCGATCTGATCTTGCGCCAACTCTCCAATTTGGTTCGGATCAAAACGACTTTCAACACCAACGGTTCGGTCAATGTGGCGCTTGGCAGCACTGCCTCGCAAGGCATTGTGGTCAATGGCATGAAGTCGCGGCCTATTGGTATTGACACTTCTGTACCAGGCAAGTTAGAGCTCTTGTTAGACCCCTATGGCAACAGCGAGTCTTTGGCCTCTGCAAGTGGTGGCCAATTGGGTGGATTACAAACCTTTATCAGCCAGGTGTTGGAGCCAGCGCAAAAGAGCTTGAACTTTTTGGCCAAAACATTGGTGCATGAAACCAATCTGATCCAAACCAATGGAATCGATGGCTATGGCCAAACCGGGCAAGACTTATTTGTGTTGGACTCCAGCATCGCAGAAGAGGCAGCAGCTATCAAAGTGTCTTTGAATGACGCCATGCGGGTTGCCACTGCAGCGCAGTTTCGGGTGACTGAAAACCAAGCCAACTCCAGCAATACGCGGGCGAGTGTTGCATTTGTACCTAGCCCAACACCCTTGGGCATCAGCAATACCAACTTGGTCAACAACCCCAACCCTTCAGCTGGCGTCACCATCAAGGTCGACGGAGCGCGGGTTATGGCGCCTGTGACTACCTTGGCTGCCGGAGTGAAAGCGACATTCTTTTTAGACGATGCCAAGCCTGGCCAACAACTGCAGGTGCTCACCCGCGATGGACGCCAGTTGCTGGGTAAGACGCTGACGGAGACCGAAAAATTTCAAATGCTCAATGCCGAAAACGGCTTTGTTCTTAACTCTATCTATAGCAACGAATATCTCAACAAGTCGGGCCCAGACGGTTATAGGGGCATGGACATCTTTTATGGTGCTATGGCAGAAGTGCGTTATGCCCAGACCTTTGATAGAAATGGGGTAGCGGCGCCGCCTATTGCCAAGCCGGCTGTGATGGAGACTAGCCGCATCACCGATAACCCTGCTGGTACCCAAATTCAGGCTGGAGCAATCAACCTCAACGGGGTCCAATTGCCAGCATTAGAAACACAACCCAATTTGCCATTGACCCCAGAGGATGTGGCTAATTGGGTCAATGGTGCATCCACAGTTGACATCACCGAGCCCACATTCAGCGGAATTGCCTTAACGCTAGGCGGGGTGGCCTTGAGTGTTCAAAACCTCAACCCCATCCCTAATGATTTAGAGACACTCGCAGGCGATTTGGAAGCCAGCCTCCGTTTGGCAGACGGTACAAACTACATCACTGTGCGCGTGGACAGCAATGGAACCGACTTGCACATCAAAGATGGGCTAGGTCGTTCGCTCAGCAATATCGTCTTGACCCCTAACTCTGGTCTTAGCTCAGGCGGTAATTTTTCAGTCGCCAACAGTTTGACTTCTAGAACCAATGTTCGTGCATTGGTCTACAACGACATCCGGGTGCCCTCACAGCAACTAGACTACAAGCGGCCCCTGCGTATCAACGACCAGTTAGTGCCAGCGGGCTACAAAGACGTCACCTCCTTAGTCGCTGCCATCAATGGCACCAGTGCGATTGGTGTCATTGCCAGTGTGCAGCAAGGCGACTTGGTCATCAGCGCAGTGCCTACGGGCGTTCCCATCAAAATCAACCCAACACCTACCGTCAACGGTGACGGTAATGCGCTAGGCGTTGCTCCCATTACTTACAACGGCCAGGTGCGCATGACGCAAATCGTGCGCGAGTTAAGTATTCCCAGCACCAATGTGGACTTCAATAAACAACTCGAGATCAACGGCGTCACCATCGATATGGTGGGTATTACAAGCGTTCAACAATTAGCAGAAAAAATCAATGATCCCACGCTCAGCCCCAGTCCAGGCATCAAAGCTTTTATGGGTTTTTACGGAGACTTGGTCCTCTCCACTATCGACTTATCGGGTGAAGCGGCTATTTCTATAGGGCCACGTAAAAACCCAGATGGAACTTATGAACAAAATGCCTTGGGCTTGGAGCCGATAGATTACACCGTTGAAGAGCGTTTGAAATTGCAACTCGCAAACGACCCTTCGAAGTCGTCCATACGATTTTCTTTTGGTACATATGGCGATCCACCCAAAACAGGTTCGCCTTTTGACTTGGCAAATGCAGGATTAAGAACTGGCGCATATATAGAAGATGGTTCGCAAGACGATTTATTGGTCTTCATCACCGGACAAGGAAAGTCCAGCGTTGCTGCCAGTTACGAGGGCAAGCCTTTAAATATGCGGGATAACTTGAGATCGCAGTCGTTGGTGGTCAAGTTCACAGCAGCAGACCGCTACACCATAGTGGATGCAAAAACAGGTAGCCAGCTTGCAGACCGTTACTACGATCCAACCCAGCTCGAACCCATAATTAGTTTTCAGGGCTTACAAATCAAATTGAGTTTCACCCCCAATATTGGGGACAGTTTTCAAGTGGATGGCAACCATGACGGGCTCGGCAACAACATCAATATGCTCGATATGGTGGACTTGGCTAAAAAGCCAGTCATCACCGGAAAAACATTGGCCAACACCTATATCGACCAGATCAACAACGTGGGTAACTTGGCCCAACAAGCCACCATTACCCAACAAGCCCTAACCGTTGTAAACGACCAGGCCGTGGCTGCACGCGACAAAGTTTCAGGCGTAAATTTGGACGAAGAAGCCGCCTCCTTGATTCGTTACCAACAAGCGTATCAAGCATCTGCAAAAGCGCTGCAGATCTCGGGTACTTTGTTTGACGCCATTGTTCAAATCCGTT
Organism: Burkholderiales bacterium; assembly: GCA_018969975.1. Taxonomy (GTDB): domain Bacteria; phylum Pseudomonadota; class Gammaproteobacteria; order Burkholderiales; family Burkholderiaceae_C; genus Limnohabitans. The sequence continues at coordinate 82 of JAGWXI010000001.1, read as the reverse complement.
GATAGAGGCATTGCATTATGAAAATCTCAACCACCCTCTACTTTGATCGCGCTAACCAGCAGCTTGGTGATGTGCAAGGAGA
>JAGWXI010000034.1 GCA_018969975.1 Burkholderiales bacterium | reverse complement strand
GTAAGTGACCCTATACCTAGCGCAGGACCGGTCAATTCTTTTGGAGAGCGCAATGTCTCCATGCGTGCTGTGGTTAACCAAGGCCCCTCAAAACCTGCGGGAGATTTATCTAGTAAATGTGCGTCAATTCCTAAATTCTTTAGGGCAGCACCCAAAACCAAGCCTGCCATCCCACCACCAATAACAATGACATCTTTTACGGGTTTGCCATTTAATTCACGTGCAGGTATCCAAGGCCTTGCAGGCAAGCACAGTTGGGCCAAATCTTGGCGAATGCGTTCTTCAAGGCGAGTGCAAAGACAGCAAACCAAATTGAACTATCAAAATTTCGCGTTCCATTTAACCCGCTTTCAGAAATAGTTGGCACTTCGCTGATAGCTGAAACGCGTTTGATTGTGGTAACTCCAAGTAAGCGTACTTTGTCTGCCTTGTAGTGGGACAAGACTGTTTGAACTTGGTTCATGATGCAGCAAGTCTCGCCCTTTAAAACGGCTGTAATGGCCTCAGGCCCGCCCTTGTAAGGCACATGAACCATGTCCAAGCCCAAGCGCGCGTTGAACTCTGCGAATGCCATATGCGTACCCGTTCCATTGCCGGTAGAGGCAAAGTTAAATTTTCCAGGGTTGGCCTTCACGGTGTCGACGAACTCCTTGAGCGTCTTGACGTTTATCACATCAGGATTGATGGTGAGAACATTCGATACATCAAGAATGGGGGCAACGGGGACAAAGTCTGCTTCCACGTCGAAATTTAGTTTTTTATACAGAGCCGCATTGCTGCCATGGGTAGCCGCAGTTCCAAAAACCAAGGTGTACCCATCAGGCTTGGCATGAGCCACAAAATCACTTGCTATGTTTCCTGCAGCGCCAGGTTTGTAATCTATGACTATAGGCTGCCCTAGTAACTTGCCTAGTTCTAGTTTTCCTGCAAGAGACGACTAACTGACTCTAATCGCTGCAATGGATCTAGTTCACCAAGAAGTTGAAGCTTTAGCTCCGCGCTGATGGGGAGAGCCTCGTATAGCGGTTAGCCAGCCAACCGCATTTATCTAAATGAAATGGCGGAAAAATGGGTAATTTTTCGGCGACGCCTTGTTGCTGCGCAGAAGCAATGACTTTGCCAAGCCTGTCTGCGTGGGCCTGCAGGACCGTAGGCACTTCAACTTCAGGGTCTTGCGCTATGGTTGTCACGCTACCTTGCCATACGCCGTAGGGGCCAGGTTGCACGTCATGTAAATGAAAGCGTAAACCTCCCTGACACAAGACGCGAAAAAATGTGGGTTGCACTTGCTCAAACTCTCTAATGTGTGCCATGCAACCTATCTTGTGAAGTGAAGGTATTTCGCCAGGTACTTGAACTTCGCTGCCTTGTTTAATCCATGCCACGCCAAAAGCTTGTTGCTGTTGGTAGCAGCGCTTGATGAGATCTAGGTAGCGCACTTCAAAAATTTGAAGTGGCAACATGCCATCAGGAAATAGGCCTTGTGAAAGTGGAAATAGGGGGATGGTGTGTTGCACGGGAGAAGGGAAAGTCAATGGATGGCAAAGTAGACATACATCACTCTGCTTTGATTCCAGCCTTACGAATAACTGCTCCCCATGCATCGGAGTCGCTACGAATTAATGCATCCATCTGAGCGACCGACATGGCTGTTGGCGGTTGGTAGCCACCGTTTTTTAAAGCCGCCTGAACTTCGCTGGATGCAGCAACCTTGACGAGATCAGCATTTATTTTTTGAAGGACCGGTTCAGGCGTTCCAGCCAGACCAAGCATTGAAAACCAGAAAGGACGTACTGCCGATGGGTAGCCTGATTCAGCCAATGTGGGGATATCAGGTAATTGCGTTAGTCGCCCAGGCCCTGCAATGGCAAGAGCTCGCAGCTTACCGGCGCTAATGTGTTGCAAGACAATACTTGGTGAAACGAACATGAAATTCACTCGGTTTGCAAGTAAGTCCATTACTGCCTCTGGTTGGCCCTTGTACTGCACTGCAGTCATCTCCACCCCAACTGACTGCAAAAATAATTGAGTTGATAAATTATTTCCGCTACCTGCACCGGGAACCCCATAGAAAAGCTTACCAGGTTCCTTGCGCGCCATATTCTCGAGCTCCCGCATGGACTTCACCGGCAAGTCGGCCGCTGCGACAGCGATCTGCGGGACCCAGGCGAGAACAGACAAACCTCGGAAATTGCGGGTTGGGTGCCAAGAAAGGTTAGAGTAAATTGCGGGGTTGGCAATAATTGCTGGACCGTGAACCAGGAGCGTATACCCGTCTGGAGCTCCCTTAAGGACCTCAGAGACCCCGATATTACCGTCCGCACCTGGTTTGTTTTCGACAATGACCTGAGTACCCCACATCTTAGAGAGTCTCTCTGTATAAAGTCGGACTACATTGTCAACTGTGCCGCCCGCTGGATATGGGACGATAACCCTAACTGTCTTGCTTGGAAAGGAGTCATTTGCATCCACCTTTAGTGGCCAACTCAATACGCTGGTGAAGAGGAGTGCAAATGTAAAAAGTAAATGTCGGCTCATATTCTTTCCTATTAGTTTGTCTAAAAATATATGGCGATTAGGTTCGAGAACGCCTCTCGAGTGGCGGATTTCTTGGAGAGCGCTGCATAACTGCGATTTTTTCAACCAGCTCTTGGCGAACTTGCGCGAAGCTTGGATCATCCCAAAGATTTACCCATTGCTTCGGATCTTCCTCGAGATGGTAAAGCTCTCCTTCTGAGCCTTGGTAGTAATTGGTTTTTTTATAACTTGTGCAGACGAAGCCTGAACGGTCGTAAATGCTACGCATCTTGATCTCTAGGCCGGCCTTTGATGCATCCCACTGACAGAGAATGGCTTCTCTGTTGAGGTCTGCAGCCACTGGGAGTTCATGGCCCTCAATCCATGTGGGAAGTGGCAGTCCAGCGATTCGCGCAAAGGTTGGCGCTAAGTCTACTTGTCCGACTGGATCGGAAATCACTTGGCCACCAGGAATGCCCACTGACGGTGCAGGCCGCCAAATCATTGGAAGTCGCATTAATCCGTCAACGTGGAAGGGACCCTTGAACATCAATCCGAAATCGCCTTGGGTAGTGCCATGGTCTGTGGAGTAAATGATGTCTACATCATCGTCCCATCCCCTGTTGCGAATATAGGCAAGGATACGTCCGAGTGCTTCATCAATCAGTTCGTTCTGAACGTGCACCATGGCATTGATCTCTCGCACATTGTTGTCGGTTAATGTGCAAGGAACAAATCCGTCCGGGGTCTCCTCGGCGACGTCTGCCTTACCATGAAAGAAATCCAGCCAGTGCTTGGGTTTTGAGGCTAGTATCTTTTCAATCTTTTCTTTAGATCCAGGGTGCCCAACGGGCAAATCAAGATCTCTCCAGTTGACCCTTCCTTTTTCGGATACCGGTGGATCAAATGGGTGATGAGGATCAGGAAAACTCACCCATAGGAACCAGTCGTCCTTCTGTCCCAGCGAGCGCAACCAATCGATCGATCGGTCAGCTACCCAGTCTGTGTGATAAAACTCCCGCGGACAAGGATTAAAGTGGACTTGGATTGCATCAGTCTCGCCACCCTTTAAATTGTTTGGGCCATTATTAGGACCTACAGGCGGATAGAACCCATCAACGAACTGGGGACCTTTTTCCGACAACCAGCGGTTGTAGTGCAAGGTACAGCGGTACGGAATTCCACTATGGGCGGCAAGAGAAAGATATTCGAAGCCACGATAAGGTCCGTAATCATGCCTCAAGGCTGCAGAGGCTTCCCAGCTACCATGATCAGTCATAGGCTGCCAGTGCGCTTTTCCAATCAAGGCAGTGCGATAGTGGCCTTGATCTCGCAGAAGGCGAGCTATGCAGGGATCTCCCTCAGGGAGTGAATAACCATTTCGGTATACCCCGTGGGTATCAACGTACTGTCCTGTGATGATTGTGGATCGAGCTGGCATACAAGTAACGTTTTGAGCATAAGCACGCTCATAGCGAATTCCCGCGGCAGCGAGGCTGTCTATATTAGGTGTACGAGCGACACGACCACCGTAGCACCCAAGACCGTCATAACGTTGCTCATCCGAAGTAACAAAGAGAATTTTTCGTCCCATTTTTTTAACTTTGAAAGGTGGGTGGTGGACTCAATGGCTAATTGAATCTAATTTCAAACGAATTGAGTTTAACCATTTATGAAGCGCAGAGTTTGTGCTTCAGCAGGCAAAAAATCACGGGCAAACGTTGTTTTGCTAGCGCCGTTGGGTCCTGGGCTGTAATTTTCGATGAGCGATTGCGCTATTTGGTATTTTTCTTCAGAGGGTGATAGGCGGGTCACACTATTACAGTTTCTGGTGTATCGATTCCATTGGTTATGGGGTACAAGCCTGAGCCTTGGCATGTCAATCTATCCATAATACTGTGATCAGTCCATTTCTACAAAAGGATAAAACATGACAGTAGGCTTTAACCCGCTCGACGCCTTTAACTTACAAGGCCAAACAGCAGTTGTGACAGGTGGCGCAAATGGTATTGGTAGAGCTGTAGCAACAGGCTTGGCGCGCTCGGGAGCGCATGTGGTCGTTATGGATCTTGATTTTTCAGCAGCGCAATTTGCAGTCAGTGAAATTATGAAAGAGGGGCTGTCTGCACAAGCAATCTGTGTAGATGTTAAAGATGAAGTCCAAGTCGATCAAGCTATGAAGCAAGCGTATGAGCTTCATCAACGGCTAGATATTCTGATCAATAACGCTGGAATCGCGATTAGGAAGCCAACAATTGAATTGGATCTAACAGATTGGAACCGTGTATTGGAGGTTAACCTCACAGGTGTATTTTTATGTGCGCGAAGTGCAGCGCGCTTCATGATTACGCAAGGCAGTGGCGCTATTGTCAACACAGCCTCAATAATGGGACTTTCAGGCGGTGGTTTGTACCCCAATATTTCTTATCAATCGACCAAGGGTGCGATCATTAATTTAACCCGCGCATTGGCGGTGGAGTGGGCCCCTCATCAAATACGTGTCAATGCGATCGCCCCTACATGGGTGGAAACTGATTTCATCAAACCACTGATGGCACAGCCCGATTTGGTTGAGAAAATAAAAGGGATAACACCCTTGGGGCGTCTTGCCAAACCCGAAGACATGGTGGGTGCTTTTATTTTTTTATGTGCACCTTGCTCCTCCATGGTTACGGGTCATACCTTGGCAGTTGATGGCGGATTTTTGGCGCAATGATTTTGCATCCTTCCGGCTTTATAGATCGATCACGGGCCCCGCAGCGGTCAATAAATCATTGATCAGTTGATGGGTTTGCAAAGCCTCACCGCCATGCGTGCGTGAGGGCCGCTGTTGCCGGATGGACGCTACAAAGTCGCTGATCAAGTCGCGGTGCCAGTCGTGCGGAAAGTCCATGATGTTGGCCCCGCCACCGGTGCCGCCCTCGGCTTTGATCTCAATGGGGGTGTCCCCGTTGATGAAGTTCACCCGCAAATCGCCGCCGCTCAGCACCGCAGTGCCCAGGGTGCCGATCACCTCGATGCATTCGGAGCCGCCGGGGTAATGCGCGGTGGTTGCCATCAAGCGGCCCGGTGCGCCCTGGCCCAGTTCCAACAGGGCTTGAACATGGTCTTCAGTTTCCATGCGGTGTACGCGGGTGCGACTGGCCTGCGCCGCCACCACGCGGCGCACGCCCACCAAGGCGCGAAACACATCCAGGCTGTGGATGGCTTGGGTGATGAGCACCCCGCCACCATCGCGCGCCAGGGTGCCGCGACCCGCTTGGTCGTAATAGCTTTGCGGCCGCCACCAGGGGATGCTGACCGATGCGGCTTGCACAGTGCCCAAGCCGTGTTGGTCGAGCAGCGTTTGCAAGCGCTCCACCCCAGGGCGAAATCGGTGCTGCAGCACCACACCGAGTTGGCGTTGGTGCTGCTGGGCCAGATCGACAATGGTTTTTGCCCGCGACAGCGACACATCCAAAGGCTTTTCCAACAACACATGTTTGCCATGGATCAAACAGGCTTGGGCCATCTCTAAATGCGTGGCGGCCGGTGTGGCAATGATCACCGCTTGCACATCCGGGTCGCCCAGCATGGCTTGAAAATCGCTGCTGGGTTGCAGGTGACCTTGAAACGGGCCCATCTGGGCAGCTTCGGGTCGGCGGGTGATGGCCCAGCGCAAATCAACCTCGGCGCGCAAATCGTTCAAGCTAAGCAGGTGCGGCACCGCACCCGGGCCAATACCCACCAACGCCATGCCCATGGGTTTCATGACAACTCCTTTCGTTTCATCGCCAACGACTGTGCCTGCAATGCCAGTTCACACACCTTGAAAACATGGGCTTGGGTCATGCAGGTTTCGCTGCGCTCTGCGACATCGGACGCGAACTGTCTAAAAAAGTCCAAAGGCTGGGTGCTGCAATCGATGTGCCGTGTGCCTTGTCCATCGGCTAAAAATAGGTGGTTGGTGCCAGCCCGCCCTTCGATGTCGATGTACTTGCGAATTTCTATGCTGCCGCTGGTGCCCAGCACAAACAAGCGGCCGTCCCCCCATGTTGGCAGGCCATCGGGGGTGAACCAATCGACCCGCACATAACCCCGGTGGGCTGGCGTTTGCAAAATGATTTCGCCAAAATTTTCAAACCCTGGGTGGGGTAGTTGATCGCCGTAATGCCCCACATGGCTGTGCACCACTTGGGCATCGGTGCTGTCGGTGAAGGCTAAAAATTGATCGATTTGGTGGGAGGCGATGTCAACCAAGATGCCACCAAATTGGGATGCCTCGAAAAACCAATCGGGTCGAATGGCAGCATTCAATCGGTGCGGTCCGATTCCCAAGGTTTGGATGGGGGTGCCAATGGCACCGGTGCGCACCATTTTCAAAGCCTCTTGCACGGCCGGCACGATGTGCCGCTCCGAAAAGCAAATCGAGAACATACGACCTGTTTGGGCAGTCACTTCTCTCACCCGCAGCAATTGCTCCGCTGTGGTCACGCCGGGCTTGTCCACCAGCACATCTTTGCCATGGCGCATAGCGGTGATGGCGATATCGGCACGCTGGGCAGGGATGGCGGCGCAAACGATCAGGTCAATTTGCGGGTCTTCTAAGAGAACCTCTGGGCGCGCCAACGCTGGCAACTGCGCAAAGCGTTCTTTCAAGCCAGCCAAAACCTTGGGGTCGCTGGTGTGCTCCACATAGCCGGCACATGTGGCCCCCACATCTAACAGGCCTTGGATCAAGTCATAGATATGGCGGTGATCGATACCGATAACCCCAAACCGAATGCTACGACCCACCGCGCTCATGGGGCCAGCCATGTTAAGTTTCTTCTAGACATTAGGCGCATCAGAAAACCTCACTTAAAACACAAAACACACGCAATTACTTCTGTTTTGAAGTGAACTTGGATATGTCCAAATCAAATCTCTTGAGTTATGCCATCAGTTACTGGATTCTTGCTTTCGCAATTGAATAAGATCCTCCGCTTTCAATTCAACATCTTTTCCGTCAAGTGAAACTAAGACACTGGTATTTGTCTTGATAGCAAGATCCTCAGCAGAGCGAGCAGCACGAAGCATGGCTGCATATGATCCTGCTAAATCGGGGTCTGATGATGTACGAATATCTTTTTGGTTCATTTGTTGCTCCAGTCAATCAATTTTGGTGGCTTGTGATAACTGTCATACATAGCCCATGAGTTAACTACCTTACTGTAGCGCTCATGAAAGTTTTCTAGACCGGTTTTGAAACGTCGCCGAATTACGTCCTCAGGAATGTTGTGACCTCCTTGCAGAACACGTCTGGCTACCCTGGATATTGCAATTTCTTCATTCGGCAAAGATAAGAACCAGAGCTTCACTTGGTAGCCAAGATGCTGCCAAACTGCAATTTTTTTCAAATAGGCCAAGCCGGACAGAGTAGTTTCAAAAGCGAAACTATGACCAGCATCCACACACTCATCGATTTCTTCCAGCATCAGGCGGCCAGCTTTGAAGGATGCAGACTCTGGATTGAATGGGGCCAAGCCAGCTGCGATCAAGTCAGCATTTATGAAGCGCAGAGTTTGTGCTTCAGCAGGCAAAAAATCACGGGCAAACGTTGTTTTGCCAGCGCCGTTGGGTCCTGCAATGATGATGATTTTTTTCAAACTAAATATATCAACGTGAAATTATTTTGATTCATAACAGCCAACCATAAACTCCATCATCTCCGTGGCATCTTTGTTGAGATAAAACCTAACCATCTTTTCGTTGAATTCTTGAACTTTTGCAGCGGGTACACTGATGGCGTCAATTCCTGCAGACATTAATATTCCGTTCATCATAAAGCGGGAGGTTCGCTTATTGCCATCGAAAAAGAATTGCTGCAGCGCTCCAAATAAGAAAAATGCCAGTGCTTTTTCAAACGGATGCGCCACTTGATTGTTAAGCACTTGGACACCTTGCAAGAAGACTCGATTTAAGTCTGGAGCTCCTGTGAGTGTTGGAAGAGGGGTGTAGCGTCCTTGTTCTCCTAGTGCAACATCAGGTGTATAGGAGTTTTCTTTGCCTTCGCCCCTAAAGTGACCCCATTCCAACGCTTCATTGCGTGCTACTAAGCTGTGTAATTCAGTAAACGTCGCTTTGTCTAATTTGAACTTGCTAGCCTTTACTAACGCCAATAGGTGCTTGGAGCTTTCGGCAAGGTTGAGGACTTGTTCTTGATCAGAAATCTTTCTCCCACCAACAGAGACACCATCAAGCAAGGTTTTGACTTCTGGATAAGTAAATGGGTTTCCTTCTAGTACTGATGCATCCCAAACAAAGACGGACAGCATTTGGTGGAAGCGAAAGGTAACGCGCTCAATTGAATGCGTTGAAATAGCATCTGGAGTTTTTAATCGATTCCAGTTGAATCCAAGTGCAGAAAAAAGATCCATGTATTACTTTTCTTATGGGTTTTTACGTGTGCGAAAAATCCTGGTCAGGATCGTTAATTCAATCCTCGCTTATTACTCAAGCATTTTAGCTGGGCAAGCCCAGCTTGTTCATCGAATCCTGTTTATTAGCTCGAGCGCTTTTAAGCTGTATCCGTTACGGGACATTGAGCATTGATATCCAGATTGTTTAACTATTTCGTATTTTCATCATTCACAGATCAAAATGACTTTTTCAAGCCAGCCTGCTTCAAAACCGCATTAGCTGTATGCCGAGATTTAATCTTACTGTCTACTGGAAACCTAAGGTTCGTGATAGGTGAGTACCAAATATCGTGATCCCCTTTGCCATGCCTTTCAAAATGGCATCCACTCGCTGTCAATAGTCGAATGAGTTCAGGTGTAAAGCTTGTTCCCATTAGTTAATTGGAGTGGCGTGAGTAACTGAAAATTTGCGAGCTAGTACTTCATAAGAAATTTCATTCTTATCTAGAAATCCATTTTCTGCCAGCAACTCGGGAATCATGATTTCTAATTTAGATGAAAGTATTTCCATTGTTTCGGCTTCAGTTACCAGTCCTGGTACATCGTCAGAAGTTGCTACCCATACTTTTGCTTCTCCATCCCATTCAGCTCTAACAAAGTAAATTTTTTGCATGTTGAACGTTCCTTTATATGATTTGATCTAAAAAATTAATAAGGGGCATGGCTAACTTCAAAAGTAGTCATGACTGGATTGCTGTGTATCTTCATCGGAAACTCACCAAGATACAAGGTAGTCGCATCTTTTAGGTTGTGAATAGCTTCTTGATAAGTTTCACCTTGGGTGGTAGTGCCTGTTTCTGGGTTAAGGGCAATGAATCCACCTTCTTCGGCTTCAGTAAAAACTGCTGTAAGCAACATGATATTTATCCTTCAGAGTGCTTGTAGCCTGACATTTTATGGCTGAACCAGCTAATTGAGAAGCCAAGCGGGCAGGGGATGAGGCTAAAGAGTATCTGGGACATGACAGCTTTCAACTGGACAAAGCTGCCTACGAAATGGATGAGTTTTTAAAGGACTTCAATACCGCTCGCATACCAATTAGGCGGCAAGTGATTCTCAATGAAGCTATCGCGCATCTGGTTGCCAATGTCTTACCAAATTTGGGCATCGCTGAGATGGCAAGGGTCCAGGTTCAGCTAGCACTGAGAAATTATGTGAAGAGTGCTGTGTGATGAGCTTTAAAAGTGCTACTCTTGGCTTGGGGCTCGAACTAGTTTGGGCAAAAAATTGGATCTACATCCGGGGCTCGAACAAGTTAGGGCGGGCGTCGTTGTCTTGTTGATTGCCACAAAGAAATGGATGGGGTGCGAATCACGCTTCCAAAAAATATGTGCTTGTGCTTAAATTTCATCCTACCAACTGAAGGAAATAAAAATGCGCCGGTTTTTTCACTTGCTGCTTGTTCTTGCAACATCCGTTCTGCTGTGCGGCTTCGCCGTCGCCCAGGACCGGGTTCTGTACCACATCGACGATGCGGCGACCCAGGCAACCAAGGGCCTGCGCAACATACGCAATCACTTGGATGTGGCCCCCGATACCAAGATTACGGTTGTAACTCATGCCAACGGTGTGGATTTCTTGATGGACGGCGCCAAAGACACCAAGGACCCGAACATCGACTATGGCTCGTTGGTGAGTTCGCTCAAGGCAAGAGGGGTTACGTTTGAGATCTGCGAAATCACGCTGCGAAATCGCAACCTCAAAAAAGAGCAGTTCATCATGGACGCGACATTCACCCCGTCGGGGGTAGTGCGTATCGGGCGGCTGCAGAGCCGCGAGAACTTCGCCTACATCAAGCCCTGAAAAAAAAGGTTGAGCGCTTCAGTGCCAGAAGACCTCGCTTCGTATTGGTTCTGATTCTGGATGTCGAAACAGTTATGTCGATAGTTCGACGACACACGCGGGGCTCGAACCAATTAAGACAGTATTCGGATCTACATTCGGGAGTCAAAGTGTAAATAGCGAATGCCAGATTCCTTCCGCCGACATCCAGTTCAAGCAACTATTTCTTGCAACCCGCTTCAAATCACGCTAGAAAATTTCTATTGGGCGTTAGCTTGCACCATTAATACAGCCAGCTTTTGGAATTTTTCATTGGCCTTTGTGGTTGGATGAATAAATTTCGTACGGCGGTTTACCCCTTCAAAATTATGACTGATCGGGTCGGCCACCTAGCGGGTGCGCTGCTGGGGCAGATGACGAAGACCAATATGGTTCACATTCCTTACAAAAGCAGCGATACGGCTCGCACCGACGTGCTGGGCGGTCAAGTGGGCTTCATGTTTGACAACACTGCCATCTTTTTGCCGCACGCCAAGGCTGGCAAAGTACGTTTGCTGGCCACATCTGCGCTAACGCGCTCACAGGCCGCCAAAGACACGCCGACTTTGCATGAAGCGGGTGTACCCAACTTTGAAGTGGTGGGCTGGTTTGCTTTGATGGGCCCCGCCAACATTCCCGAATCCATCATGAGCAAATTGAACGCGGAGGTTTCCCGCATCATGTCACTGCCCGAGACGCAGGAGCGATTGGCGTCTCTGGGCTTCGAGCCCCTGACCATGGGCGTCAATGCGTCGGGAGCCTACATTGCTGACCAATTGGGCAAGTTCAAAACTATGGTGAATGCGGCGGGCGCGAGGGTGGATTAATGACCAAACCCATGCATTCCATCACACCTTACGCCTACTGGGATCAACAGCGCTGGGTGATCATGCTGCTCATCGAGTATTGATTTGGTCAAGCTATTGACTTATACAAAATAGAGTCCTAGGATCAGGTTGCGTCCTTTGAGAAATCTTGGCTCGCATAACCCAGAAGAGCGACATCCATGCCGCTCGCGTGGGGAGATCTGAAATCTCATCTCCGTCCACGCACCCGACCGTAGGTCTCGCGTACCTACAGTCAGGCCCGACAAGGTCTTTGGCCTGTCGGGCCTTCTTACTTTTGGAGCTGCACAAGTGGCAAATGCCTGCTGCAAGCTTGCTGGCATAACTTATGCATGTTATTTACTGATTGACCGATTTCCTGACATTCAATTTTTATTGGACTATCAAACCTGGTCGTGTGAGACGGTCAATCACCAACAACTTGGCCAGAAAGACTTGCATGCAATAGCCAGTATTTGAAGGAGCCCATAATGGAAACCGCCAATATGATGCCTGTCAAGGAAAGATCCGGAGGCTATTTGGGATATGTCATTTCGCCACACTACAAGCAGCAGCATGATCAAAAGGAATTCGCACTTTTTGAGGCGATCAATAATGAAAACCTGCCAGCAGCCAGAGGGGTCTTTGAATCACTAGTTAATTTGGATGGTTATGCCTTGGTAGACGCGCAGTGGGGGCGATTGTCTATATTTCTAGAAGTTGGAAACATTTACCTAGCCCAACAATTGGTCCAAGAGATTAAGAGTGTTAGGGTGAATTCTCAACCCTTGTCGCCAAGAGAAAAGCCCCATTTCTAAGCCACAGGAATCTACTTTGATTTGTAATCGGTCACGATATTGTGCCTATGGCCAACCGAAATAATTAGGCTGAATTTTCTCAATATTTCGGTCTTGCTCGTAACAAAAAAAGGGGACTTGCTTGAACTTCACATCAATCAACCCAAATGACCCAAGTAATGGGGCTATGTGGGCATATGTGCACACAACTTGATGATGGCAATTACTATAAGCGTGTGACTTTTTTACAGTGAAATCGCACTGGCACAGATCAACATCAACCAATAGGTTTGACTTCATTCTCACGCATCTTGATCAAATCAGCAGCAGTCAATTCAACATTCTTGCCCTCAACTGCAACAACGATGCTGGTATTGGTTTTAATGGCAAGATCTTGCGCAGCACGAGCCGCACGATGCATGGCTGCGTAGGAGCCAGCTAAATCTGGGTCTGTAGAGGTGCGAATGTCTTGGGTATTCATTTGTTACTGTTCTCTAAACTGTGTCCTGCGTCAACACATTCATCTATTTCTTCCAGCATCAGGCGGTCAGCCTTAAAGGCAGCAGTCTCTGGGTTGAACGGAGCCAAGCAAGCTGAAATTAAATCAGCATTTATGGGGGTGCGTTGTTAACGGAGTGTGGTCGTATCTGCTTGGATCGTCGAAAAATCAGCGTCAGTACTGTGCTCGGCGGTCAGAAAGTAGGAATCAAACAGGTCGACGACCAAATCTGACAAGTCAGCTTTATGCAATACGATCTGGGTTACTTCGACATGGACAGTTGCCGTATCGAACCTGGACCCAATCCATTTGGGCCCAAGTTGTTAACGATGTGATCGGTACAAACTGTAAATAGTGTCTTCAGGTTGTACCTTCTGGGTTGTGGCTCCTCGACCTGGGCTCGAACCAGGGACCTACGGATTAACAGAAAGCCAGGCTCGTAAAAAACCCTTATAAATCAATGACTTATAGGTGTTTTCGATAAACGTGTAATATTTCGTGTAATTGACCAAAAGTTACATTATGTAACTCAATGGGTATTTTGGCAGTTATTTGGGTTTTGACAGAGCATATTAATGTCGAAAACTCGAGGCTACATGCGGGGCTCGAACCAGTTAAGACAATATTTCGGATCTAGATAGGGCAATCGAACTTGATCATTTGAGCAGCCCAGGAATTGAAAACCGTGTCATATGTATCAGCGATACGCTAACTACTTTAAATCTCGGTAAAAGTTTTCATGGGGTCCAACTGCCTCGAGATACACTAACTTGAGCTCTTCGCCAAGGGTGTATCCGAGTAAATAAAGTTGTCCTTGACTTCGAAATTTGTAAACATACAAGGCCGATAAGTCACCTTTTTTCTTGTCGCCAATCTTCGGAGAATTCACCACAGCTTCAACTGCAGCATCTACATCTGCTGCAATGTTGTCATGCAGTTTTTTGTATTGACGAGCAAATCTGCGTGTCTGGACCGCTTCGTAGTTCATTTGTGACTGCGAGGTTGAAAAGCAGTCGCGTCGCTACGAGGTTCTTTCATTGAAGCTAAAACTTGCACAACAAAGTCAACCGGCAGCTCTGGGTTGTCTATGGCAGCTCGCCCAACACTTGCCCAAAACTCAATCTGGCCTGCAATTGTGCGGTGTTCTGATTTGGCTTCGTTTTTTGCTTGCTCATAAAGCAAGTTGTCGATTCTTACTGGCATACCCATGACGAAACTCCTTTGCTACAAAAGTAGCTAATTTTAAGGCTTGCCGCAAAGTTTTTCAACCTCAAAAGCTTGTCGTGCATCAAATTTGAACAATATATAAAACCACCAGAGAATTTGAGTCTTTCAGGCAAGGGGTTCGAAACAGCTATTGCTTTTTGTTCGGCTCTAGGCTTGGGGCTTGAACATCTCTGCCCCAACGAATTCGAGTTGTACAGTGAACAGAGTTTGCAATGAAATACAGCTATACTGAAAACTCTCACTAACATTGGATCAACATTTGAAGCGGCTCACGATGAGCACCGTGGCATTTCCTGATGCGCTTTTAAAGTAAGCCCCATGACACCCCTTGCAGTGAACCGCCGACGCCGGCCCGCCCTGCGCAGCGCCATGGACCTCTGCCGCCTGCCCGCCCTGCATGCCGAACCCGGCCCGCACGAGGCACAGCGGCTGCGCAGCCTGATTCGACAAGGCCAGCTCAGCGGCAGCAGCCGCGGCATGGCCCTGGGTTTTTTGCAATGCAATCTGGCCATCCTGCCGGCCGAGCACGCACAGGATTTTTGGGATTACTGCCAGCGCAATGCGCGCGCCTGTCCGGTGCTCGAAGTCACCGAACCCGGACAGACCGAGCCGGCGCGCCTGGCTCCCGGTGCCGACCTTCGCAGCGACTGCGCCCGCTATGCCGTCTGGCGCGACGGCCTGCGCCTAGAGGACCGAGCCGACATCTGCGCCCTCTGGCGATCCGATCTGGTGAGTTTTCTGATCGGCTCGGGCATCACTTTCGATGAGGTTTTCGAGCAAGCCGGCATCCCGACGGGGCAGCACCGCTGGGTGCTGGCGACCCACACACCCACCGAGGCCGTCGGCCGCTTTCACGGCCCTCTGATCGTCACCATGCGCTGGCTCACACCAGCCCAGGCTGAACTGGCCAGCCGAATCAGCGCCCGCTTTCCCCTCAATCACGGCGCACCGCTGCACATCGGCGATCCGGCCACCATCGGGGCCGATCTCTCTAAACCCTTGTTTGGCGGGCCGGTGCCGCCACTGCCCGCAGGCCTGGTCCCGGTGTTCTGGGCCTGCGGAGTCACCCCGCAAGCGGCCGCCGAGGCGGCAGGACTGAGCCTTTTCATCGCCCACGCGCCCGCGCACAGCTTCATCACCGATGTGCGGGCCGCAAGTATGATGATCCCCTGACGCACCCTCGAGTGCCAAGACAGACCCAGGAGGTAAACCCCATGAACCCGATCCCCTTGAACCGCCGCCATTGGCTGGCCACGGCCGGCGCCATGTCTCTGTGGCCCAGAGCTTGGTCGCAGAGCTATCCGGAGCGACCGGTCAAGATCATCGTTGCCTTCGCGCCGGCCGGGCCGAGTGACATCATGGGCCGCTGGCTAGCCCAGCGCCTGAGCGAGCGCAACGGAAAATCATTCGTGGTGGAGAACATGGCCGGCGCCGGAGGCAATATCGGCATGGGAGCGGCAGCCAAAGCGCCGCCCAACGGCTACACACTCCTGCTGGCCTCATCCACCTATGTGATCAACCCCAGCCTCTACAAGTCGGTACCCTATGACCCCTTCAAAGACTTCGCGCCGATTTCGATGGTGGGCGAAAGCCCCCATGTGTTCTTTGTGCACCCTTCCGTGAAGGCGCAAAACCTGCGCCAACTCATCGATCTGGTGCGCTCGCAGCCCGGCAAGTTCAGCTATGTCTCGGCCGGCTCGGGCACGGTGGCCCATCTGTCGGTCGAGCAGCTCAAGATCGGCATGGGGCTGGACATGACCCACATCCCCTTCAAGGGCGCAGGCCCTGCGGTGCAGTCGGTGGTCAGCGGCGAGATCGCCATCGGCTGTACCACCTTGCCGGCCGTCAAGGAACTGGTTCGCGGCAACCTGCTGCGCGCGCTGGCAGTGACCAGCACGCAACGCTTTGCCTCATCGCCGCAAATACCGACCGTGGCCGAATCGGGTTTTGCCGACCAGGAGTCATCGACCTGGCAGTCGCTCATGGCACCGGCCGGCACGCCGGCGCCAGTTCTCCAGTTTCTGCACCGTGAGGTGGTGGCCATCGTCAATGCTCCTGGCGCCCGCGAGCAATTGGTGGACCTGGGCTTTACCGCCATCGGCAATAGCCCGGCCCAGCTTGGCGCACAGATTCAAAGTGAAATCGAGCGCTGGCGCAAGGTCATCCAGGCGGCACGCATTGAGGCCTGAAACAGGGGTATTGTCAAGTTGTCGGCAAATGGTCAGTTTTTCCGTCAATCTGAACTTTGCCTATCATACCGACGCCATTTGGGCGCACGTAACCTCATTCCAGACAGCGAACTACTGGGCGCGTAGGGTCCTTTTTTGATTTACATCGCGGTTGTAACGGCAGTTCATGAATTGGTTGGCAACCTGGAGATGCACCGATACAAATCGCTGCAGTTGGAAGGCTGACTTGAAGCGGCGCATCACCTTCTCTCGAACCCGAGTGGATTGATGTGAATTCTCTGCTCGATTGTTGAGCCTCTTGTGTTGGCGGTGCTCGAACTTCCACCCCATATTCTTGTTTGCCGCTGCGTAGCTTTTGAGCTTGTCGGTCACCATGACCCGAGGCGTTTTCCTGTGCTTTCTCAGCAGCTTTCGCATGAGTCGCTCTGCAGCCTTGGTATTGCGCCTGCTTTGTACGAGCACGTCCAGAACGTAGCCGTTTTGATCAACCGCTCTCCATAGCCAGTGCTGCTTGCCTTTGATGGTGATGACCACCTCATCGAGATGCCACTTGTCGCCAAATTTGCAAACCCGGGACCGAATCCGTTTGGCGGCTTGCTGGCCAAACTTCAGCGCCCACGCCCGAAGTGTTTCTTACGTGACCTCGATGCTGCGAGCCGCCAGCATTTCTTCGACCATGCGCAGGCTCAGGGAAAACGAAAATACAACCACACCGCATAGCTGATTACCTCTGGTGGAAATCGGTAGCCAGCGTAAGAAATCGGTTCGACATTTGAGGATTCGGTCATGCCAGGATTCTCACTGCACTTGCCGGCGGCTCAACTTGACAATACCAATTGACCTTGCCATGCATCGACGGTTTCCTTTATGAGTTGAGAAACAACTCGACTTGCTTGTGTAAAGTGGCCTTGTTTAGGGTGTGCAAGTGTGACAAAGCGTTTGAGATCAGGCGAAATCACTTTCGATGCTTGTAATTTTCCTGTACGTAGTTCCTCATCCACCGAAAAAGGGCCAAGCAGGGCATACATATGCGGGTTCATCGCAATGATTTCCTTTTGAACGCGGAGTGAGTCTGCCTCGACCACTGCAACCAAGCTAAACCCTTTGCTCTTTGCTGTTTCATCCAAAATAGATCTCCAGTGAGAAGGGCGTCTGGGTAAGACAAGTGGCAAACCTTCAAGTCGCTTGAAGTCAACGGTGTCGGAGTAGGTCAAAGAGAGACCTGGACACGAAACAAGATAAGTGTTCGCAGTCGATAAATGTGTTTCATCGCTACCTGTTGGCTTCTCGTAACGAAACAAGATAGCCATATCGACCGCACCTGTTTCCAAGAGTGCGTCTAACTCACTGCCTTGGCCTTCGCGAATATTCAATTTGATCTTTGGATAGTCATGGTGCAAGCGTTTGAAAATGTGTGTCATCAAAGGATGTGCGGCTGAGGGAAGGACGCCGATCTTGACTTCTCCCATGGGAACTCTAGATGCTTGCTGGATATCCGCAAATAACTCATCGCTGTCTTTGAGCCAGTCCCTCACACGCTGTTGAACATGCATCCCAAACTCGGTCAGCACCACCCCTCGGCCTGTGCGCCGGAACAGCGCACTTCCGCACCTCTTTTCAAAATCACTAATTTGTCTGCTGATATGTGATTGCACGGTATTTCGCTGAACCGCAACTTTGGTAAAGCTGCCCAGTTCGGCAACTTCTAAAAATAACCGTAAGTCGTTGATTTGCATATAGCTCCCAGTGATATGCCATTTTAGGCATATCTGAAATGTCTGGATTCATTCTATGCAGATGGCTTGTGCATCCATAAACTCCCGCTCATTGTTCAGATGTAAAGATGGTCGGTGCAATAAATTGAGGGGAAAAATTATGAGCTTTGTTAGTTTTGAAGTTGCGGGTCACCAAACCTATGGACTCTGGAAAGATGAGGGGCACTGGATTCAAGTGCCAGATGCGTTTCAATCTCAATACCCAGATTTAAAGTCTGCCATCGCTGCGAACAAATTGGATGAGTTGGAAGCATTGGTGCATCAGAGCGGTAAGGCCGTACTTACATCGCAAGCGCGTTTATTACCCGTCATCCCTAATCCCAACAAAATTTTCTGCGTGGGTTTGAACTACAAAACACACGTCGCTGAAACCAAACGTGCAGACAGTGAGTTCCCTGCCATCTTTACGCGCTTTGCTGATAGCTTGAATGCCCACAATGCGCCACTGCCCCATCCCAAAGAGACCAAGCGATTTGACTTTGAAGGCGAGTTGGCTGTGATCATCGGTAAAGGTGGCCGCAACATCACACAGGCACAAGCGTTTGATCACATTGCCGGTTATGCCTGCTTCAACGATGGCACAGCACGCGATTGGCAACGTCACACACACCAATGGATTCCCGGTAAAAACTTTCCCTTGACAGGTCCACTGGGCCCTTTCATGGCGACGCGTAAAGAAATTCCTGATGTGAACCAACTCACTTTGGAATCACGTCTCAATGGTGAAGTCATGCAGCACGCATCCGTCGCTGACTTGATTTATAGCTTGCCAGTCATCATCGAATACATCTCTGGTTTTACCAATTTGTATCCGGGCGATGTGATAGCCACAGGAACGCCCGGTGGTGTGGGAGATCGACGTGAGCCACCTGTCTATATGAAGGCCGGTGATGTGATTGAAGTCGAAATCACCGGGTTGGGCACGCTGCGTAACCTTGTGTCAAACGCTGCATAAAGGAATTTTGAATGTCTGAATCTAAAAACTCATTGCGAATTGCGGTCGATATCGGCGGCACCTTCACGGATATGGCTTGTTTTGACGAGTCCACCGGCGCAATCTTGTTTGGCAAAGCTCTGTCAACACACGGCGAATTGGTCAACGGCATACAGAATACCTTGGACGGCGCTGGAGTTGACTTGAGCAACGGTTATTTGTTCTTGCATGGTTCAACGATTGCGATCAACACCTTGTTGGAGCGAAACGGTGCAAAGACAGCTTTGCTGATCACAGAAGGTTTTCGCGACATCTACGAAATTGGACGCGTCAATCGTCCTGATGCCTATAACTTGTTTTTCTCAAAGCATGAGCCACTGGTGCCGCGTTCATTGCGTTATGAGGTGTCGGAGCGTTTGCGTGCAGATGGTTCGTTGCATAAACCACTTGATGAAAATGCGGTGTGTGAACTAGCCCGAGAACTTAAAGCAAAGCATATTGAGGCGGTGGCCGTATTGCTGCTGCACTCTTACCGTAATCCGGACCATGAGCGTCGTGTCAAAGCGATTCTTCAAGAAGAAATTCCAGGTGCGTTTGTGACGGCATCGCATGAGCTGTCACAGGAGTATCGTGAATTTGAGCGCGTGTCGACTGCTGTTGCCAACTCCTATGTTGGTCCTCGAGTATCCGAATACTTGGAAGAGCTGGAGCACCACTTGAGCGATAAAGGCTTTGAGGGTGACTTCTATGCGGTTCAATCCACAGGCGGTCTTTTCCCTGTTGAGCATGCCCGACGTGATTGTGTGCGTATGTTGGAGTCTGGGCCCGCCGCGGGTGTGATTGGCGCGCAAGCTATTTGTGCCCAACTTGGTATGCCTGATTCCATTGCTTTCGATATGGGCGGCACGACAGCCAAAGCTGGCGTGATCAGTGAAGGTCGTCCGTTGACCACTGGCAGTGCGTTGATTGGTGGTTACGAAAAAGCGTTGCCTATTCAAATTCCGATGATGGATATTTTTGAAGTCGGAACTGGCGGCGGTTCTATTGCGCGCGTGGAGTTGGGTAATTCATTACGTGTAGGCCCACGTTCTGCGGGCAGTATGCCCGGGCCAGTTTGCTACGGCCGCGATGGCACCGAGCCAACTGTGACAGACGCGAATTTGATTCTGGGCCGTTTGGATGAACACAACTTCCTCGGTGGCGAAATGCCACTTTACTTAGATCGTGCTAATGAGGCAATGGAAGAAAAAATCGCCAGACCATTAGATTTGGATGTAACCAAAGCTGCTGATGGTATTTTGCGTATCGCTGTGACTCAGATGTCGCATGCCGTCAAAGCTGTGACTACTGAGCGTGGTTTGGATGCTGGTAGTTTCACAATGGTTGTTTATGGTGGTGCGGGTCCTTTGCACGCCTCAGCCATTGCTCGCGAAATTGGTATTCGTAAAGTTTTGATTCCGTATGCACCTGGCTATTTCTCGGCTTACGGCATGCTGTTCAGTGACTTGCGCTATGACTATGTCCGCTCGGTATTTCGTCGGTTGGACAGCCTGTCATTTGATGAAATCGAAACTATGTATAAAGAGATGGAAGACGAAGGTCGTGCAGCGATTGGTGCATCACAAATTCGACCAGAAGAAATCGTGTTCGAGCGTGCCGCAGACATGCGTTATTTCGGTCAAGAGCATGCTGTGACAGTTGATTTACCACACGAGTTCTTTGTTAGTAAAGACCGTGCTGCTATCAAAAATCATTTCGATGAAGTTCACAAAGTGCGTTATGGCACATCGGCTCCGAAAGAGGCGGCTGACATTGTTAGTCTGCGCGTGACTGTGTTGGGTCGTATGAAAAAACCACCTCGCAACGCGGTAGAGGCTGGTCAAGAAAAACCGGATGCAGAAGCACTACGTGCGAACAAACCAGTTTATTTCCGCAGTGCAGGTAATTTTATCGACACGCCTGTCTATCGACGAGATTTACTCAAGAGCGGAAACGAGTTTCATGGCCCAGCTCTCGTAGAAGAGCACGCATCCACTACCGTGGTTCAACCTGGCGACAGCGTCAAAGTTGATTTGTACGGCAACCTTCAAATTTCAATCGGGAGTGATCGCTCATGAGCACGACCCAAATTCAAAAATCTAATTCTCAGGCTGTCGATCCTGTGATCGTAGAAATCATCCGCAACGGTTTGTTTGCCGTGACCGAGGAGATGAAAACCAACTTGATGCGCACGGCTTACAACCTCATCATCTATGAGGCTCTGGACTTCACGGTGGGTCTTTTCACCAAAGAGGGCGATACGGTGTCTATCGGTTTGGGTTTGCCGATGTTTATTCGTGGAATGTCAGAAACTGTGAAATCGAAAATTCGTCACTTTGGTTATGAAAACATCCATCCTGGCGATATCTTGGTGACAAATGATGCCTACACCACAGGCAGTCACTTGAACCATTTCACATTCACCATGCCTGTGTTTCACGAGGGGGAGCTGATTGGCTTTACCTGCTGCATGGCACATTGGTTAGACGTGGGTGGAAGTTTGGGTCAGATCACGACAGATATTTACTCCGAGGGCATCCAAATTCCTATCGTGAAATACCAATCGGCAGGAAAAGTGAACCAAGACTTGCTGGACATCATTGCGATGAACGTGCGCATGCCCGTGCGTGCCTTGGGGGACTTGCGTGCACAAATTACAGCCATCACCACAGGCGAGCGACGATTCTTAGAATTGGTCCAGCGCTACGGCAACCAAGATGTACAAGCGTCGATTCTTCAAATCATGGATGCGTCTGAAGCTCTAGCGCGTCAAAACACCCTTTCAATCCCTGATGGTGTGTATGAAGCAGAGTCATTCATGGATGACGACGGTTTGGAAATTGGTAAGCGCATTCCTATTCGAGTCAAAGTCACCGTCAAGGGCGATGAGATGGAAGTAGATTTGTCGGATGTGAGCAAGCAGGTTAAAGGCTTCTACAACTCCGGATTCACCACAGGTATCGCCTGCGCACAAGTCGCCTACAAGTGCTTAACCACACCCACCGACTATCCAGTCAACGATGGCAGCTTCCGTCCTCTGAAGGTAATTATGCCCATGGGCACAGTCATCAGTGCTGAGCGTCCTTACCCCATGCGTGTGTGGATGACATTTCCGATGACTGTGATCGACACGATATTCAAAGCACTGGCGCCAGCGATTCCTCATCGTGCCATTGCAGGTCACCATGCAGATTTGGTATTCCCTAACATCCACGGTATCTCGCCGGAAGATGGTCGCTTATTCATTGTGGGTATTGGTCCATTGGGTGGCGGTTGGGGTGCGAAATCACGTGAAGACGGTGTATCAGTCACCGTGTGTATCAACGATGGAGATACACACAACAGTCCAACTGAGCAGCTTGAAGCGAAATACCCTGTGCTGGTTGAAAGCTACAAAATCCGTGAGGACAGCGCTGGCGCCGGTGAGTTCCGTGGGGGATTAGGTGCCGAGATGGTGGTGCAAGCCTTATCTCCTTTCTCTGTAACCACTCGTATTGATCGCATGCATTGCAAACCTTGGGGCTTAGAGGGGGGCGGGGAGGCCGCGGGCAATGGCATTGCCATTCGTCGTAAGGGCGTATGGAACTCTGAGTTGCCGAACGCCAAGATCTTCAACGTTCGCTTAGAAAGTGGTGATGCTTACAAGATGCTATCCGGTGGTGGTGGTGGCTTTGGCAGTCCATTCAAACGAGATACCGATGCTGTGGCCCACGATGTTCGTGAAGGCTATGTCAGTCGCGAAGCCGCTGAAAAACTCTACGGCGTTGTGTTAGATGAGAGCGGTGACGTCAAGCTGTCTGAGACACAACAATTACGCAACAAAGCCCATGGTTGAGCTGCTTGATATGAATGCATCCCAGCAGCAAGCCGCCTACCTATACGGTCTTTGGAACCGGTTGTCGGGTCAGCACGTTGCATTGGGATGTTCATGCACGATGAGTGGCATGAGTGTCACGCTCGAAGATTTTGAGCATGACATTGCAGATTATTTGTGGTCAGAAAGCGAGCGCTTAGGCCAGACACATGTTGTAGCCTTTTTGCTCGCACCAGGGCCTATTGCTTCTCAGGATCGAGCCATTCGTGGCATCTTGACTCGTTTGGAGGAAGAGTACGTCCCCGATGCAGTCACTGAGTGGCTACTGCCTCGCATGACAAAAACTATCGAGTCCTACGCCAAGCTCCATGGGCCAGCACCTGAAGCACCTTTGTTAGGTGGTTCATCTTCATGGCGCAAAGGCTACAGAGATTAATACGTTTTGCGTTCAAAACTAACTGGAGATAAAGATGACATGCCAGTTGCAGCCATGAAGGGCACGTAGATAGCCAGCAGCTCTCGAATCACTTTAGTGCGAGCAGTACGCCCATCCGAGATGAACTTGGCTGCGTACTTCATCATGGTTTCCAGCTCTTCGTGGCTGAACTCCGCGCGACGATCACTTTCAGCACCCGTGTTCTTGGTCAGTGGGCGTTCATAGGCTGTCATGTAGCCCCGTTCGACAGCTTCGTCAAATATCAGGTTCAGCGCAGCGTTGTGGTTGTTCTGGGCACTTCCTGAGAGCTCGCGTCCTACCTTGTCACGTCGCCACACATGGAATTCTGAGATCACAGAGGGTTTGATGCCATCCACGTTGTAGGAGCCGTAGAAGGGGATGAGGTACAACTTGATAGCTGATACATAGTCACGTGCGCTGGGCTTGGCAGTACCGGCAGCAATCTCGGCTTCCAGTCGGTGTAAAACAACCTCAGCCACTGGCTTGAACTTCCTGCTGATGACTGGGCGACCCTCTTCAAGATCAAAGGTGGCTTTCATCCACATACGCTCAGCAATCTTGGCAGCTTCCTTGACATTGGCTGTGTCAGTGCTGCGGCGGAACCAAGTTTTTAAATTCTCCAGTTTGTAGTGGGCTTGCCACTTTTTACTGTCGTCACGGCGCACCAGCCTAATCAGCTCAGGCTTGACTACGATTGTTTCGTTGCCGGGTGTGCGCATGAACACACTTTAATGTCAAAAAACGAGCAGTGCAACCAGTGGCGGCGCAATGAATTCGTGTTATAACTGTGTAATTAATACTTTAGATTAAAATCAAGTTGTAAGTGCTTGATTTTAAAGGGGTTTTGGCTCCTCGACCTGGGCTCGAACCAGGGACCTACGGATTAACAGAAATTCAGGCTTTTAAAAAACCTATATAAATCAATAACTTACAAGTAAAAATAGCTGCCGTGTAATAAATCGTGTAATAACCCCAAAAGTTGCATTTTGCAACTTTTCCGGCACTTTCGTAGATTTTGCACTCGGCCGCGTCATTTTGCACGTGAAAAGTTAGGAGCTAGGCGCGGGGCTCGAACTAGTTTGGGCAAAAGTTCGGATCTACATCCAGGGCTCGAACTTGATCATTTGATCGGCAGGGGATGTGAGAACCGTGTCATATGCCGTGCGATTGGTTCGTAGTTTGCGGGTTCCTCAATCATTTTGGTTGCTTTAAATTCAATGTGGATTTAACATTTGTGAATGATTAATTGGAACTCTTGCCCTGCTGTAGAACTTGACCCTGAGCTTGTAAGCGGGGCTTGGGTGTTTCGAGGCACCCGTGTACCTGTTGTTGCTTTGTTCGAAAATCTAGAGGACGGGGTAACTATCAACGAATTTGTTGAATTATTTCCTGGCGTAGATTTAATTCATGCCCGCAGCGTTTTAGAGCATGCCGCCAAAAGTGCCATGGCAGCTCATTAGCCTTGAAAGTCTTGTTTGATCAAGGAACTCCAGTTCCATTAAGAGGCCAAATATCAGCGCACCGTGTGTCAACAGCCTATGAGCTTGGTTGGGCCACTTTAAAAAATGGCGAACTACTGGCAGCTGCAGAGAGCAGTGGATTTGAGGTTTTAGTGACTACACATACAAACCTTCAGTATCAGCAAAATTTGACACAAAGAAAAATTGCACTTGTTGTTCTAAGCACTACCGTAGACCACTAATTCAGCCTGAACATACCAATAATAGGGTTTATCTCGGTTTATTTGTGACTTTCGTCGACTTACATTTATTGAATTATGAGCAAAATTAGATCTATCGAAATAATAGATTTTCAATTTGATTCTCCAAATAAGGAGAGGGTCGGCGTTGGGCAACTGATAACTTTTAAACGGGGTTCGTCCATTCTTGCCACAAAAAATGCAATTGCAATCACAACCGATGACGGCTATCGCGGCGAATATGTCACCAACTGGGTTGCTAGTCCCGCAACTCGAGGTGAGATGGACATGCTCGCGCCATTTCTTATCGGACGAGATGCGATGGCGCGAGAAGAGATTTTTGATGATTTAAAACGAGAAATAAGACAGTGGTCAGGAATGGGCCACGGCCCGCTAGATATTGCTCTTTGGGATCTTGCTGGCAAAAAATACGGTGCATCTATATCTGAGTTAATAGGCGGCTATCGAAGTCGCTTGCCTGTTTACGCATCTACTTATTTAGGTGACACTAATGATGGACTCCATTGCAAAGAAGCCTATGCGGAGTTTGCGCATCAATGCTATACGATGGGATATCGAGCCTACAAAATTCATGGTTGGAATGAGGGAGACGCTAAACGAGAAGCTGAGAACGTTCTGCATGTGGCTAAGGAAGTGGGCGACAAGATGACCTTGATGCTAGACCCTGCCAATCAACTTCGAAAATTTTCCGACGCTTTATACGTAGGGCGAGCGTGTGATGAAGGAAATTATTTTTGGTATGAGGATCCCATGCGTGACAATGGTAAATCTGCTTTTATGCACCAAAAATTAAGAGGCATGATCAAGACCCCTCTCTTAATTACTGAATACGTTCGAGGAATTGAACCCAAAGCAGATTTCATTATTGCTGGTGGTACTGATTTTTTACGTGTTGATCCCGAATATGATCACGGCATTACGGGCGGTCTACGAATTGCACATTTAGGTGAGGCATTTGGTCTTG
>JAGWXI010000121.1 GCA_018969975.1 Burkholderiales bacterium | reverse complement strand
GTTGCGATGCGTTGGTTGATTGAACAAGCCGAAAACGCCACAGCACGCCAACGCTATAAGGGCTTGGGTGAGATGAACCCAGAGCAACTCTGGGAAACCACCATGGACCCGGCCGTACGACGTTTATTGCGCGTACAAATCGACGATGCCATCGAAGCCGACCGCGTTTTCACCATGCTGATGGGCGACGAGGTAGAACCCCGCCGCGACTTCATTGAGAGCAACGCATTGCGCGCCGCCAATATTGATATTTAGTTTTTGGTCGCAAGCGCTAAACGTGTGTTGGAGAACCAAGACACGTACAGTGCCGGTAATACAACCAAGGTCAAAAGGGTTGCAGTAAATAAACCGCCGATCACGACGATGGCCAAAGGACGCTGTGTTTCGGCGCCAATTTCGTGGCTCAAGGCCATTGGTAATAAGCCAAGTGCTGCCAGTAGCGCGGTCATGAGCACGGTCCTGAGCCTTTGCAACGAACCTTCTTTCACAGCATCTATGACGGAATATCCCGCGTTACGCAGTTGCTGAAAAACCGAGAGCATCACCACGCCATTGAGAACCGCTTGGCCTGAGAGCGCAATAAAACCAATCGCCGCAGAAACTGAGAGCGGAATGTTTAACACCCATAGCGCCACAAAGCCTCCTACCAAGGCCATGGGTACGTTGATCAAAATTAACCCCGCGGTTTTGATAGAACCAAAGGCATTGAACAGTAGTACAAAAATCAATAACAAGGAAATAGGAACGACCAGAGATAAACGCTTCATCGCGCGCTCTTGGTTTTCAAATTCGCCAGACCAGCTGATTGCGTAATTCCGAGGAATCGGTACCTTTTTTGCAACAACAGCCTTCATGTCTGCAACCACCGAGCCCATATCGCGGTTCTTTATAAAGATACCAATCGCCATGGTGCGCCGTCCTGCTTCGCGGGCAATATTCATCGCACCGCTGTCACGCCGAATCTTTGCAATATTTCCAAGCGTCACGCTTCCACCATTTGGTGTGGGGACAAGTATGTCTTCTAGATGCCCCAACGCGCGGTTTTGTGGCGCAAGTCGAACAGTCACCGCAAAACGACGCTCCCCTTCCCACAAGTAGGTGGCGGCCTGTCCAGCCAAGGCGGTCTCAATAACATCCTGCACATCGCCCACATTGAGGCCCAGTCTGGCAATGCGTTCGCGGTCGATATCTATCAAAAGCTGTGGTAATTCACCGTGTCGGTCAATTTCGGCACGATACACACCGCGTACGTTTCTAATTTCGGCTTCAATCGCTTCGGTTGTTTTCTTTAGAACAGCCAAATCATCGCCCGACACCTTGATCACAATTTGCCCGTCAATTTGTGAAATCGACTCCAACACGTTATCTCGAATGGGCTGGGAAAACGTTGGACGAATCCCCGGTACAGCGGAAACCGCGCGGTCCATCTCTTCAATGAGCTGCTCTTTGCTAATATTTTTGCGCCATTGTTCTTGGGGTTTGATGTCTACGAAAACTTCCGCCATGCTGATGGTTTTGGGATCTGTTCCGTCTTCAGGTTGTCCGGCTTTTGAGACAGTGGTGCGCACCTCGGGTATTGCTAAGAGTGCTGTTCGCACTTGTCGCAATGACGCTGCGGCCTCTTCATTTGAAATGCTCGCAGGTAACCGCACATTGATCCACAAAGTGCCTTCATTGAGCTCAGGTAAAAACTCAGAACCGAGTTGTGTTGCCGCAAGGATGGAGATTAAAAAACCACCCAAAGCCATGGCCACAACTTTTTTCGGCTTATCAATGGCCCAATTCAGAATCGGTTCATAAACTTTTTTCAACCAGCCTACCAATGCGTTGTCTCCATGCGGAATGCCTTTACGTAGCATCCAATAACCCAACAGAGGAACCAAAGTCAGTGAAAAGATCAGAGAGCCCACAAGGGCGGTCGTAACAGACAGCGCCATCGGCTGAAAGATGCGCCCTTCATGACGCTCCAGCGCAAAGATGGGAATATGCGCTGCGATGATGATGAGCATGGAAAACAATGTGGGGCGACCAACCTCGTTGGTGGCCTCCGTTATCAAGGTGCGTCGTTCTTTTTCATTCATGCCCTCGCCGCGTTCTGCAAGTCGATGCATGATGTTTTCAATCACGATCACCGCACCATCGACGATGATGCCAAAGTCCATTGCGCCCAAGCTCAACAAATTGGCCGGTACACCCATGAACTTCAGTCCCAAAAATGTGGCGAGAAGAGAAAGTGGGATGACGACGACGACCGCCAAAGAAGCGCGCAGATTGGATAAAAAGAGATACAACACCAAGGCAACAAGAAGTGCACCTTCCACCAGATTTTTAAAAACGGTGGTGAGTGTTTTGGCCATGAGCCAGGTGCGATCGTAAAAAGGGACGATTTGTACACCTGGGGGCAAAACCCGCGCATTCAAATCGTCAAGACGCTCTTTGACGCCTTTGAGAACAAGGCTTGGGTTCTCGCCTTTGCGCATGATGATGATGCCCGTCACGACGTCATCGTCTAAGTCTTGACCAACCGTACCCAGTCTTGCAACGGCGCCTATAGATACCTTGGCAACATCGCGTACCAAAATTGGCGTGCTTCCCCGCGTCGTGACGACAACGGTGCCTATGTCATCTACTGAACCCAGTAAACCAATTCCTCGAATTGCAAACTGCTGCGCGCCTTGCGCAACATAGCCCCCACCTGCATTGGCATTGCTTCGCCCAAGCGCGGTTTGCAGGTCTTGTAGCGTGAGTTTGTAGGCGCGAAGTTTTTGTAAATCAGGCTGAACCTCATATTGTTTGATAAAGCCACCCATGCCCACTACGTCAGCCACACCTGGGACCTGTCTAAATGTGCGCTCAACCACCCAGTCTTGTAAGGTGCGTAATTCGGTAGGTGTTTTACCGTCGCCTTTCAGGCGATAGCGCATCACTTCACCAACAGGCGTTGCGTTGGGCATGACGCCTGCTTCGACACCGGGGGGCAGAGAAATTCCACGCAAGCGCTCATTGACTTGTTGACGTACAACGTTGACTTCTGCTTTGTCGTCATACGTCACAACAGTAAACGACAAACCAAATTGGGTATGTGAAAAAACCCGAATGGCGTTGGGCAAGCCCGACAGTGCTAACTCAATCGGCAAAGAAACTTGCTTTTCCACTTCCTCCGCCGCTCTTCCGGGAAACAAAGCAATCACGGTGACTTGCGTATCCGTCACATCAGGAAAAGCCTCGACAGAGAGGTTTTTAAATGCAACAGACCCCGCCAATATAAAAAGCAAGGTTGCCATCAGCACCATCAGCGGTTGCGCCAGAGCGATTTGAATAATGCGCTTCATTTGGATGCGTTATGTGTTGCGTCAGGTACTGCAATATTTACGTTCTGCGGTTTTGCAGAATCTTGTGCATTACGAAACTCGCGCGCTAATAAGAGCCCGTTATCGCTGACGACTAACTCTCCATCTTTAAGTCCGTTGGTCACAAGTACTTTGTCTAGGCCTTCGTAACCTATGCTTATCTTTCGTCCTTCAAAGACGCCCGGCTCCTTTTGCACATAGGTCCAATATTGCGAGCCACGTAATTGCACGGCGCGAGAGGGGACCAAGACCCCTTTTTCAAGGGCGCGTTCAAACTTTGCACTGCCAAGCATTTCCGCTTTGAGAATGCGTTGGTTGTTGTCTATTACTGCGCGAACCTTGACTGTGCGTGAGTTGCTGTCGATGAAGTCGCCTGTTGCTGTGATCTTGGCGGCAAAACTTTGACCAGGGAAGTTGGGAAGCGTTAGGCTAATGGGGGTGCCCGGCTGCAGAGATGCAACATCTGCTTCGCGCGCATCGATTTGCACCCAAAGCGAACGCGGATCTGTCACAACAAATAGCGGCAGGGAACCGGGCCCGCCTTGCTCGGGCCGCAGTTCTTGTCCCGCGCTCAAATTTCTTTCCACGACAACACCAGAGACGGTAGCGGACAACCCAAGCTGTTGGTTCACCGCGTTGCCTCCGCCATACAGTTGGGTGCGCGCTTGCGCGCGCGCGACCTCAGCATTGGCGCGTTGCGCATCGGCTTGGGCTTGCTCATACTCTTTGCGTGAAACGATGCCTGCTTCAAACAACTCGGTTTGTCTTTGTAAGGCGCGCTCTGAGAAGCGCGCATCCGCTTGCGCTTTGGCGGTGTCGGCCTGTGCAGCGCCAAATTCCGGCGAAGCCAGTGTTGCCAATACCTGCCCGGCACGCACAGACTGCCCAACATCTGCGTTGAGCTTGACGACACGCCCTGCAAAAGCAGGGTAGATACGCTCGGTCTTTTCTTCATTCCAAACCAAGCGTGCCGGTAAATCAATGGCCACACTGTTGGCGGCGATAGCGGGTGCTGTTGTTAAAAGCGTGAGTTGTGGGTGACCCGCTGGAAAGCGTAGTTGCTCACCTTGAATGATGGGCGGTGGCGCGACGGGATGGCCCATGGGCTCTTGCCCTGTCATATTGATGTACAGCGCAATTAGTGCGGCTAATCCGGCGATAGCGCTGTAGCGCTTGACAGGAGAGCGCCAAATGGCGAGAAGAGCTTCTTGGATGGCGTGGGTATTCAAAGGCATAGTGATTTAGCGGGTGA
>JAGWXI010000120.1 GCA_018969975.1 Burkholderiales bacterium | reverse complement strand
GTGATGCCATCGCGTTTGTTTTTCAACATCGCCAACGCATGCAATGGAATGTCAGGACGACTCCATGCATCAGGCGCTGGAGACAAGTCGTCAGTATTCGTTTCGCCGGTGACTTTCAACACGCTGATGGTGATGCTTTTAGGCACTTCAGGACGGCTAGTGAACCACTCAGCATCGGCCCATGACTGAACGACTTCTTTGGCAAACGCATTGCCCTTGTCAGCCTTCTCTTTAACGTCGTGGAACTGGTCAAACATCAACAAGGTTTTCTTCAAACCAGCCGCCGCCATAGGCGCGCACGCCTTGTTGTCGAGCAAATCTATTAAAGGCGTCAGGTTGTAACCGCCCAGCATCGTGCCCAAAAGTTCCGTGGCTTTTGCAGCCGACAACAAGGCGCATTTTTCAGTACCGTGCGCCACTGCAGCGAGATAAGAAGCTTTGACCTTCGCCGCATCGTCCACACCCGCAGGCACGCGGTGGGTAATCAAATCGACCAAAGTCGCTTCTTCTCCCTTAGGCGGGATTTTCAACAACTCAATCAACTCGCCCGTTTGCTTGGCACTCAAAGGCAAAGGTGGAATACCCAATGCAGCTCGTTCAGCCACATGGTCTCGGTAAGCTTTCAACATCTTTCTCTCTCCTAGCTTAAAAAATTAATTGGGGTCAGGTACACATTTATTTCTTAGCCACGCTGGGTACGGGGCCGTCGAGCAAGTTGAATACCGGGCCTTTTTTCATGACTTCCGACACAGCTACTTGTGCAGGGCTTTGGCATTCATCGGCCATGCGTTGGCCGAGTTTGCTGTTCATTAGCATCGATTTATTGGCCAACTGCAACCACATTGCGCCAGCTTTAGGGTCTTCTAATCGGATAGCGCCAGTTGCAGAGGGAACTGGGGACATACGAAATCGGTGTTTTCCCATTTGCAACATAAACACACCACGATTATCTGCGTCGGGGCTGATGTGCACCACATTACCCATTTCACAAGCGATGCGACCGGTGTGCACCTGTTCCGCTATGGCTAAGGCCTTTTCGTCCAAGTCAGCAGCAGATGCACTGTGGGTAATTGCAAAAAAGGAAATAGATACTAGAGAGCATTTTGCTGCGTAGTCAACAACTTGCCGCAACCATGCGGTTAAAACATTCGAATTCTGGCTTTGGTTCAAAGTCTCCAGCATGGTTGTCTCCCTTTATATTGGTTTAAAAAATCCCAACACCTCATTTGCCAAATGTCTGCCCGTGCTGTGCGCACGCTCGAGCACTTGCCAGTAAAACCTGTAACTCGCTCGGTCATGCAAATGTCCTTGATGACTGATCGGCGCCCACTGTGCCTTGAACCCTGCCAAGACGATTTCGCTAGCCAACTCTATTTCTGCGGCTTGGGGCGACAAGGCCTCTAGTATGGGACGGATTTGTGACGGATGGATGCTCCACATCCTGGTAAAGCCAAATTCCTGCGACGCACGCTCAGCCGCTGCACGCATGGCGTTGGTGTTACTGAACTCGGTCACCACACAGTGCGAAGGCACTTTGCCATGGGCGTGACAGGCGCTTGCAATTTCCAACTTGGCACGCACCACCAAGGGATGGCTGAACTGCCCCGCAGACTGCATGGCTTGCGCAGGAATTGCGCCATGGTGCGTTGACACAAAGTCCATCAAACCAAAGCTCAAAGACTGCACCCTGGGGTGGCCTGCAATTGCAAAAGCGTTATGTACTGCAGTGGGCGATTCAATCAAAACGTGAATAGGGAGATTTTTAGCGCCAGCTGATAACAAAGCAAGCTCGGCACGCTCTACATCAGCAACCGACTCCACCTTAGGAATCATGATGTGCGATAAACGCTGTCCCGCTTCGCCAGCAATGACCGCAATATCCGCTTCAAAACTAGGGTGGTCCACCGGATGCACCCGAACCGCGACGCGAGCATTTGAATCTGCAGACAAAGCAAGTTCCGTCACCAATGCAGCATGCTCGGCTTCTGCGCCCACCGGCGCGCCATCTTCGCAATCGAGGGTGACATCGAAGACGCAGGTACCAAATTCCTGCGTCATCTCGGCTTGCAGTTGCAGGCTCTTTCGCATCCGCGCTTCGACGCCGCTGTAGTGATCGCACACAGGGATCACAACACCAGAGGCCTGGGCCCCTAGCAAGACGTCGCGCGGATGGCTCAAATCAGACTCGGGATAGATCAGACCAAATGGGCTACGCCCGCCTGCTCGTCGGTTAGCTCTTTGAGTGTTTTGTCAATACAAGATTGGCTGAAAGCATCAATTTCTAAACCTTCAACCACTTTGTACTGGCCGTTTTCGCAGGTCACAGGGAAACCAAACATCACGTCTTTCGGAATGCCGTACCAGCCTTGTGAGGGAATACCCATCGTCACCCACTTGCCGTGTGTGCCCAATGCCCAATCACGCATATGGTCGATGGCGGCGTTGGCAGCTGAGGCGGCTGAAGACAAACCGCGCGCCTCAATGATGGCCGCGCCACGCTTGCCCACAGTTGGCAAGAACACATTGGCGTTCCACTCTTGGTCGTTGATCATGGTCTTGACCGATTGGCCAGCGATGGTGGCGAAACGGTAATCGGCATACATGGTGGGCGAATGGTTGCCCCACACACATAATTTTTCGATGTCGGCCACGGCTTTTCCTGTTTTGGCAGCGATTTGGCTCAATGCGCGGTTGTGGTCCAAGCGCAGCATGGCGGTGAAGTTGCCGGGCTTCAAATCAGGCGCAGACTTCATGGCGATGTAGGCATTTGTGTTAGCAGGGTTGCCAACCACCAGCACTTTGACGTCGCGCGAGGCAACGGCATTCAAGGCCTTGCCTTGGGCCGTAAAAATGGCGCCGTTGATGGCGAGCAATTCGGCGCGCTCCATGCCGGGGCCGCGTGGGCGTGAACCTACCAATAGGGCGAAGTCGGTATCTTTAAAGGCGGTCATCGGATCCGAATGGGCTTGCATGCCAGCAAGCAAGGGGAATGCGCAGTCTTCGAGTTCCATCATCACGCCCTTGAGCGCTTTTTGGGCTTTTTCGTCTGGAATTTCCAGCAATTGCAAGATCACGGGCTGGTCTTTACCCAGCATTTCGCCTGAAGCGATACGAAACAACAAGGCGTAACCGATTTGGCCAGCAGCACCGGTGACGGCAACGCGAACAGGCTTTTTGCGCATGATGAGAACTCCAAATTTGATTAAAAAATTGCTTTTGAGAGTTTACCCTTGAAATTGACAAGTCCTTTTGTCTTATGTCTTATAGAAGATATGATGCGCTTTTATGGAAAGTCTTACGCCCTCCTTCAGCCCCTTGTACCAGCAGATCAAAGATTTGATTCTGCAAAGCCTGCAAACTGGTGAATGGAGGCCTGGCGAAGCCATACCTAGCGAAATAGAACTCGCCGCCCGATACCGCGTCAGCCAAGGCACGGTTCGTAAGGCCATTGACGAACTTTCCGCCGATAACCTGCTGGTGCGCCGTCAAGGTAAGGGCACTTTTGTCGCCACCCACGCAGAGCAGCAGGTCCAGTACCGGTTTTTGAAACTCCAACCTGATAGTGGCAACAACCAACAAGAAGGACCGGCTGATCGCACCATCATCGATTGCAAACGCCAAAGGGCTAGCGCCGATACGGCACGCGCTTTGGACTTGCGGGCTGGAGACGCCGTATTGCTGGTAACGCGCGTACTTGCTTATTCAGGCGTTGCGACGATTTTGGAGGACATATGGCTCCCTGCAACACCTTTCAAGGGACTCACAGCAGAACGCCTCAGCACTTACCGTGGACCGATGTATGCATTGTTTGAAACGGAATTTGGAGTGCGCATGGTGCGTGCGCAAGAGCGTATCCGCGCAGTCAACCCAGATGCACAACAGGCCGATCTACTAAATGTCTCGATTCAGACACCACTTTTGAGTGTAGAAAGAATAGCTTTTACTTACAACGACAGCCCTATGGAGCTTCGTCGGGGTCTATACAGGACGGACACCAGGCACTACCTCAATGCCCTTAGTTGACAAAGGCAAGCCCCATGAAATCTGCCAGTCAGCAACATGGGTTGCAATAGAATAAAAAGTTATTTACGAATGCAGACAAACCCCTATAAGGATTTCACCTATGACCGAGCTTGCCAAAAAGCGGCCTGAATTTAGAAATATCAATGCACTGGTAGACCTTCCCACCTACCGCCTACCCGCCGCTGGATTTGTCTCCATCTTGCACCGCATCAGCGGGCTCGTCATGTTTTTGTTACTGCCCTTTGTGGTGTGGATGTTTGACACTTCGGTGTCTTCTGAAATTTCTTTTGCCAAATTCAAAGCTGCGTTCAATGTAGGCGTTGGTTTTGTACCCGGCATCTTGGTGCAGTTGGTCGCTTTGGTCTTGATTTGGGCCTACTTGCACCACCTCATCGCAGGTGTTCGCCATTTATATATGGACGCGCACCATGCGGTGAGCAAAGAATTCGGCAAATCCTCTGCCGTGGTGACCTTGGTATTGAGCTTGGGGCTAACTGCTGTCCTTGGTGCCAAGCTGTTTGGTCTTTACTGATTTCCTAGGAGTATTTCCATGTCCGTGAATTACGGTTCCAAGCGCATCGTCGTGGGCGCGCA
>JAGWXI010000119.1 GCA_018969975.1 Burkholderiales bacterium | reverse complement strand
GCTTGCCATCACGCGCGAGTTCTCTCACGCAAGCCATAGGAACAAAAATGCCTAAGCGCCCGTCGTACTTGCCACCATTACGCACTGTGTCGTAGTGAGAACCTGTCATCACAGTTTTGGCTTGTGGCTTGTTAGATTTGTATATGCCGACAACGTTACCAACGGCGTCGATCTTGACGTCGTCAAAGCCGCAAGCTTGCATACCGAGTTCTATCGTGCGCGCACATTTGCGATGCGCATCTGTGAGGTAGGTGACGGTTAACTCTTCGCGTGGTGCGTGCGGGGCATTTTTATGAACAGAGCCAACGTCGCTAAATTGCGCCAACCATTCGTGCCAATCCCAAACTTCGTTTCCGAGCGTTGGTTGATAGCCTAGTTTGTCGTTAAGGCGAATTTCGACAATACGATGGATATTACGCAAGCACTCCGCCAACTCGTAGTCCGGATGGTGATGCAAACGCCGCTCGAAAGTACGAATGATTTGCTGGCGCGTCAACCCGGTGCCGCGTGGACCTCGCACAGCCAAGATAAAAGGAAAACCGAACTTGGCGTTGTAGTCTGCATTGAGTTGTTGGATGTACGCGAACTCTTCTGGTGTGCAATCCGTCAGTCCCGCTTTGCTTTGTTCGTTGGTGGATTCCGCGGTCAGGCTTTTACGCACCATGGCCTTGCCGGCCAATTCTGGGTGGGCGCGTACCAATGCAATTTGGGCGTCTCGGCCTGCGCGCTGAAGTACTTGCACCATGGCATATTTGAGTGCGGCAGTTGATGCAAAAGGGCGGGCATCTAAAGCTTGTTCGGCGATCCAGTCGGAGTGCTCGTACAAGCCTTGCAACAAGGCAGCAGCCTCAGAGCGAGGCAGGCTGTTAATTTGTTGCAAGGTGATCGATGTTGAAGTCATCTTTAAATAGTCTTGGTTCAAAAATTTAGTTAGCTTGGAAAGGATGTACCTTCTTCCAATGGCGGGCGATATCAATACGCCGGCACACCCACACTTTTTCGTGTTTTTCAATATGGTCCAAAAACTTTTGTAAAGCCACGATCCGCCCTGGTTTACCTAGCAAGCGGCAGTGCATGCCGATACTCATCATCTTGGGGACTTCTGCGCCCTCGGCATACAGCGCGTCAAAACTGTCGCGCAAATAGGTAAAGAAGTCTTCGCCTTGGCTGAAGCCTTGGGGCAGTGCAAAGCGCATGTCGTTGCAGTCCATGGTGTAGGGCACGATGAGTTGCGGTACGACTTCGCCGTTAGATTTTTTCACCTGCATCCAGAAGGGCAGGTCGTCGCCGTAATAGTCACTGTCGTATTCAAAGCCACCGTGGTCTGCCACCAAGCGGTGTGTGTTGGGGCTGTCGCGCCC
Source organism: Burkholderiales bacterium (assembly GCA_018969975.1). Lineage (GTDB taxonomy): Bacteria > Pseudomonadota > Gammaproteobacteria > Burkholderiales > Burkholderiaceae_C > Limnohabitans. The sequence continues at coordinate 3,275 of JAGWXI010000119.1, read as the reverse complement.
GGTGTACCAACCAGCGCCGTGGATTGAGTTACCGTGCGTGGTTTGGGTTAAGCGCGCAATGATCTCAATGCCTTTTTGCATGTGCGCGCGTTCGGTAGCTTCGTCGATGGTTTGGTAATTGATCCAGCGCCAGCCATGGCAAGCGATTTCATGGCCCAGGTCGATGAATGCTTGCGTGACTTCCGGGTGGCGTTCCAGCGCCATGCTGATGCCAAACACCGTGAGTGGCAGCTTGCGTTTCTCAAATTCACGCAAGATGCGCCACACGCCTGCACGTGAGCCGTACTCATATATACCTTCCATGCTCAGGTGACGGTCGGGAAAGCTGGGCGGGTTGAACATCTCACTTAAAAACTGTTCACTGCCGGCGTCGCCGTGCAAGATGGCGTTTTCGCCGCCTTCTTCGTAATTCAAAACAAACTGCACGGCAATTCTTGCTTGGCCCGGCCATTGGGCTTGGGGTGGGTTACGTCCGTAGCCCACCAAGTCGCGTGGGTAGGGTGCGGTGCTGTCGTAGTGGGCGTGTTGCTTAGACATAGGATTTTTTTTGCAGACCGTGTCAGGCCAAGGCCATCGCAATATCGCTGTTAGGAAGTTTGCGGTCGAGCGTCAAGCTCGCTTCTACATGGCTGAGGTGCTCTTCCATCAATTGCACGGCAAGGGTTTCGTCTTTGTCCACGATGGCTTTGAGGATGGCTGCGTGGTCCTCTGCAGAATGTTCGGCCGCGTTGTCGGATTGGTACATCAAGGTAATTAGCGAGCAGCGGGAGATGAGTTCGCCCAAGATTTGCCCTAAAACGGGGTTGCCCATCAGCTCAGCCATGCGCACATGGAAGTCGCCCAGCAAATCGGTTCTGCCAGCAACATCACCGCGTTGGACGGCGGCCTTTTCTTGCGCGACGTGTTCTTGTAAAGCTTGAATTTGCGTTTTGGTGGCGTTGCGGACAAAGTTGCGTGTCATTTCTGCCTCGAGCATTCTGCGTACTGCAAACACTTGTTTGGCTTCTTCTCCAGAAGGAGTTGCAACAAAAGCACCTCGGGCGGGCTCCATGCGGATCAGGCGTTTTTGAACTAATTGAAACAAGGCCTGTCGAACCAAGGTGCGCGAGACGCCAAAGTGGTCGGCGAGTTTTTGTTCGGCCAATTTGCTGCCGGGGTGCAGACGGTGCTCCACGATGGCTTTTGTCAATGCGTCCACAATAGAGCGGGTGGCAGTGGTGGTATCCATGCAATTTCTCGGTTCTAAAAAAGACTGGCGATGATAGCCTGAAAGCCAAAAACTGTATACACTTTTTGCAGACTATTTCACGCTTGTTTTTGGAGTTTTTATGGGATTGAGCACGCACGTTCTAGACACCATGCATGGCGGCCCCGCAGCAGGCATGCGGGTTTCCCTCTTTACGACGGACAAAGGCAGCGCCACTTTGGTGAAATCTTTTACCCTGAACCACGATGGACGCAACCCGGATGGCCCCCTCTATGACAACGACAGTCTGAAAAAGGGCACCTACCGCTTGGTTTTCGACGTCAAGGAGTACTTTGCAGCCAAGGGCGTCGCTTTGCCAGAGCCTAATTTTCTGGACCAAGTCAGTTTGGACTTTGGTGTGGCGCATACCGACCAGCACTACCACGTGCCTCTATTAGTAAGTCCTTGGAGTTACTCTACCTATAGAGGTTCCTAAAAAGAGGCCTCCTAAGGCCTGACATAGCCTTAGTTTTTGTATACGCAGGTGCATACTTCACCGCAAAAGCCAGTGCTTATCCCTAGAATATCTATTCTTTTCCTTTGCCCCGCCCCCTCATATGACCCAAGCCACCAACACCGTGCGCTTTGTGCTCGACGGACAAATCGTTGAAGCCCAAGGCAAGCGCCGCACCACCACTGTTTTGGACTATTTGCGTGAGCAATTGCAGCGCACCGGAACCAAGGAGGGCTGCGCAGAGGGGGACTGTGGCGCGTGTGTGGTGATGGTGGGAGAACTCAATGCCGCTGGAACAGGCGTGGACTACGTGGCGACCAACGCCTGTATTCAATTGCTGCCCTCGTTGGATGGCAAGTCTGTCAAAACCGTGGAGAGTTTGAAAAAGGCCGATGGAACACTCCACCCTGTACAAGAAGAAATGGTCAAGTGCCACGGCTCACAGTGCGGCTTTTGCACCCCCGGCATCGTGATGAGTTTGGTCAATATGGTTCAAACCAATGCACAACCTTCGCGCCTTGAAATTACCAACGCCTTGAGTGGCAATTTATGCCGCTGCACGGGTTACGCACCTATCATCGACGCAGCCGCCAAAGCCTGCGAGAAAAAAGCCGCTTTGAAAATCGACGACAGCGCGGATATCGCTTTGCTCAAAGAGATCAAGCGCCCGAGCACGCCGACCATGAGTTTGGACGGTGAGATCATCGTCCAGCCCGTCGTACGCACCAAGAAGGGCAACGAGTTTGTCTCGCCCAGCACCTTGGCGGAAGTGGCTGACTACTTGGTCAAGCACCCCACCACCACCTTGCTCGCTGGAAGCACCGAAATTGGCTTACAGGTCAACAAGCAGTTTTCAAGGCCCGATCACATCATGTATTTGGGTAACGTCCAAGAGTTGCGCCAAATCGGTGAGACGGACAAAGCTTGGCGCATCGGTGCAGCGGTCTCCTTGACCCAAGTTGAAACCTTGGTCGCCAAGGCCTACCCCGACTTTGCCGAAGTCTTGCGCCGCTTTGGCTCACCGCCCATCCGTTCCACCGCCACACTGGCTGGCAACATTGCCAATGGGTCGCCGATCGGTGACACCATGCCTTGCTTGATGGCACTTGGTGCCACCTTGGTCTTGCGTCGCGGCGACAAGAGTCGGCGTGTGTCTCTAGACAACTTCTACACTGGCATGAAGAAAAATGTGCTTGAAGCGGGTGAATTTATTGAGGCGATTGAATTGCCAAAGCCTGTCTCTGGACAGGTGTTCCGCGCTCACAAAATCAGCAAGCGGTTCGAGCAAGATATTTCAGCCACGTGTGCTGCCATCACTTACTCACTCAAAGCGGGCAAACTAAGCGGCGTGAAATTGGCTTACAACGGCTTGGCACCATCACCTTGCAGGGCGCCCAAGTTAGAGGCAGTGTTAGAAGGTAAAGCGCCTAGTGACGTCAAAGCGGCAGATCTTGATGAGGCAATTACTGCGAGTTTTACTGCACGCGACGGATTGCGCGCTACTTGGGCCTACCGCGCTTTAGTGGCCAGAAATTTGGTACTTGAATTTATTGAAGAACACACTTCGGAGGTGGC
>JAGWXI010000033.1 GCA_018969975.1 Burkholderiales bacterium | reverse complement strand
GTAGTGGCGGTTAGCCGTCTCGTATTCCACGTGCGCCGTATTGATAGTAATACCGCGGGCTTTCTCTTCTGGAGCCGCGTCAATTTGGTCATAGGCCTTGGCCTCACCACCAAACTTAGACGACAAGATCGTCGTGATCGCCGCCGTCAGCGTCGTCTTGCCATGATCCACGTGACCAATCGTGCCCACGTTTACGTGGGGCTTGGTACGTTCAAATTTTCCTTTTGCCATTTTTCAATTCCTCAAAGAGCGGGCCCGTGTACAGGTTTAATGTTTGCACGACACTGCTGGTTCGCCCCGCACGGGTGACAGGGCGGCGCATCGTCGCAGACAAATTTTGTTTATTTAGCCCTTGCAGCAACAATGGCCTCGGCCACATTGCGAGGAGCTTCGGCGTAGTGCTTGAATTCCATGGTGTAGGTGGCACGGCCTTGTGACATAGATCGCAAAGTCGTGGAGTAACCAAACATTTCAGACAAGGGCACTTCTGCTTTGATGGCTTTGCCGCCACCGACCATGTCGTCCATGCCTTGGACCATGCCACGGCGTGAGGACAAGTCGCCCATCACGTTACCGGCGTAGTCTTCAGGAGTTTCTACCTCTACAGCCATCATGGGCTCCAAGATGACGGGGCTTGCTTTGCGGCAACCTTCTTTGAAGCCAAATATGGCAGCCATCTTGAAAGCCATTTCGTTGGAGTCAACGTCGTGGTAAGAGCCAAAATGCAGTGTGACTTTGACGTCCACCACAGGGTAGCCCGCTAGCACGCCTTGGCCTAGGGCTTCGGTCACGCCTTTTTCGACTGCAGGGATGTATTCACGGGGAACCACGCCGCCTTTGATAGCGTCGACGAATTCAAAACCTTTACCTGCCTCTTGGGGTTCGATCTTAAGAACCACGTGCCCGTATTGACCTTTACCCCCTGATTGACGCACAAACTTACCTTCGGCTTCGGCCACTTCCTTGCGGATAGTTTCGCGGTAAGCCACTTGTGGCTTACCAACGTTGGCTTCGACGCCGAACTCGCGCTTCATGCGGTCGACAATAATTTCTAAGTGCAATTCGCCCTGACCGCCAATGATGGTCTGGCCAGATTCTTCGTCGGTTTGCACACGGAAAGAAGGATCTTCTGCAGCCAAGCGTGACAAGGCCATACCCATTTTTTCTTGGTCAGCCTTGGTCTTAGGCTCAACCGCCTGACGAATCACAGAGTCCGGGAAGACCATACGCTCCAAGGTGATCACCGCATTGGGGTCGCACAAAGTTTCGCCTGTCGTGACGTCTTTCAAACCCACGCAAGCAGCGATGTCGCCGGCACGGATTTCGTCGACTTCTTCACGGTTGTTGGCGTGCATTTGCACGATACGACCGATACGCTCTTTCTTGCCGCGCACCGAGTTAAATACGGTGTCGCCCTTTTTCAGAACGCCAGAGTAGACGCGCACGAAAGTGAGCTGGCCCACGAACGGGTCGGTCATCAACTTGAACGCCAAGGCAGAGAATTTTTCTTCGTCGTCGGCCTTGCGGACGATTTCTTTTTCGTCTTCGTCAAAGCCCTTGATGGCTTTCACGTCTAAGGGAGAAGGCATCAACTCAAGAACCGCGTCCAACATGCGCTGAACACCTTTGTTTTTGAACGCGGTGCCGCACAACATAGGCTGAATTTCGCTGTTGATGGTGCGAATGCGCAAGCCTTGCGTGATTTCTTCTTCCGTCAAGTCACCTTCTTCGAGGTACTTGTTCATGAGTTCTTCAGAAGCCTCAGCCGCAGCTTCGACCATCTTCTCGCGCCACTCTTTGGCGAGCTCCACCAAGTTGGCAGGAATCTCTTCAAAGGTGAACTTCATGCCTTGAGACGCTTCGTCCCAAATGATGGCCTTCATCTTGCGCAAATCGACCACGCCCGTGAAGTTGTCTTCAGCGCCGATGGGGATCACGATGGGAACAGGATTGGCCTTCAGGCGCAACTTCATCTGGTCAACAACCTTGAAGAAATTGGCACCAGTGCGGTCCATCTTGTTCACGAATGCCAAACGTGGCACTTTGTATTTGTTAGCTTGACGCCACACTGTTTCAGACTGTGGTTGCACGCCGCCCACTGCACAGTAGACCATGCAGGCACCGTCCAAGACGCGCATAGAACGCTCCACTTCAATCGTGAAGTCAACGTGTCCAGGGGTGTCAATGATGTTGATGCGGTGGTCTTCGAAAGAGCCGTCCATGCCCTTCCAGAAACAGGTGGTCGCAGCAGAGGTGATGGTGATACCACGCTCTTGCTCTTGCTCCATCCAGTCCATGGTGGCTGCACCGTCGTGCACTTCACCAATCTTGTGGTTCACGCCGGTATAAAAAAGAATGCGCTCGGTTGTTGTAGTTTTACCGGCATCGATGTGCGCGGAAATACCAATGTTGCGGTAGCGCTCAATAGGGGTCTTGCGAGCCATGACAGATTACCTTTGAAATTAGAAGCGGAAGTGGCTGAATGCTTTATTGGCTTCGGCCATGCGGTGAACTTCGTCACGCTTTTTCATGGCGCCGCCACGACCTTCAGAGGCTTCGAGCAATTCGTTAGCCAAACGCAGGGCCATAGATTTTTCGCCACGCTTGCGCGCGGCTTCTTTGAGCCAACGCATAGACAAGGCCAAGCGACGCACAGGGCGCACCTCGACAGGAACTTGGTAGTTGGCTCCACCGACGCGGCGGGATTTCACCTCGACCATCGGCTTGACGTTGTTGATCGCTACGGAGAACAACTCCAAGGGATCTTTGCCGGATTTTTGTTCAATTTGTGCTAGCGCGCCGTAGATGATGCGCTCGGCGACAGCTTTTTTGCCGCCTTCCATGATGACGTTCATGAATTTAGAGAGTTCAACGTTTCCGTACTTTGGATCGGGCAGGATTTCACGTTTAGGGACTTCGCGACGACGTGGCATGGTTTCACCTCATATTTGCTTCAGTTGGCATTCTTTCGAACACCGCGAAAACCATCATGGCTTTCACTTACTCGACCCACACCCACGATTGGATGCTTCGGGTCACTTCGTTTTGCGCCGTCTGCCTGACGACCAAAACACCGGTTGCGCTTTAGAGCCTCGCGGGGCTTTTGGCCATAACTTTTAAGGCAATGGCCAAAAACAATTAAGCCTTCTTAGGACGCTTAGCGCCGTACTTAGAACGAGACTGCTTGCGGTCTTTCACGCCTTGCAAGTCGAGCGATCCACGCACGATGTGATAGCGCACACCAGGCAAGTCTTTGACACGACCACCGCGCACGAGAACCACAGAGTGCTCTTGCAGGTTGTGGCCTTCGCCGCCGATGTAAGAAATTACTTCAAAACCGTTGGTCAAGCGCACTTTGGCAACTTTACGCAAGGCGGAGTTTGGTTTTTTTGGCGTAGTGGTGTAGACGCGCGTGCAGACGCCACGGCGCTGTGGCGAGTTTTGCATCGCAGGGCTCTTGGACTTGATCGTCTCGACCTCGCGCCCATGACGCACCAATTGGTTAATGGTTGGCATTGAAAAACGTCCCTAAACGTTTGAATAAAAGAAATTGGCCACTCCTTTGCCGAAGCGACCGAAAAGCCTTCTAGTATATCAGGGTTAGATACGGGCGGCAAATTAATAAAAGGTGAACTTTTAGGCTATTTCACGCCAAGCCTAACGGCATCCCAAGTGCGGCCCAACCAACCCGCTTGTTCAACAGTTTCCAAAACAACCAACGGCAGCTCAACCCAGGGCTGCTGGTCTAAGGTCACTTTCAAGGAACCCACTGATTGACCGCGCTGAAAGGGAGCAACCAAGGGCTCTGGCCTTGCCACCTGGGTTTGCAAACGACTTGAGGCGCCCGCAGGAATTGCCACTACGATGGGCTGAAAACGTCCAAGCTTGACTGTGCTGGACTTGCCTTTCCACACTGCCGGGCTGAGCAAAGCTTGGGATGCATCAAACAATTTAACGGCCTCGTAAGCGCTGTATCCCCAGTTGAGCAGTTTTTGTGTTTCTGTGGCGCGGGCATTCTCACTAGTTGCCCCGAGCAAGATAGATAACAAGCGACGCGCACCCACTGCGGGGGCATCGCGCTTGGCCGTGGCCACCAAGCAAAAACCTGCGGCGTCGGTGTGCCCTGTTTTCAACCCATCAACACTGGGGTCACGAAACAACAACAAATTACGGTTATTTTGATTTGCAGCGGGCGTGCCAGGCAGGTGGTATTGCTTGATAGCGTAATAGCCAACGAACTCTGGGAAGTCTTGCATCAATCGGACTGCTAGAACACCCAGGTCCTTGGCGGTAGTGGTATGTCCGGGGGCAGGAAGTCCTTCTGGGTTCTTGTACGTTGTGTTTTTCATTCCAAGGGTTTGCGCTTGGGAATTCATCATGGCAACAAAATGTTCCACCGAACCGCCTACGCCCTCTGCTAGGACAACGGTCGCATCGTTGCCTGACTGAACAATCATGCCCTTGATCAAGTCGAGCACGGGCACTTGCATCTTGGGATCGATAAACATCCGCGAGCCTTGCATCTTCCATGCCCGCTCGCTCACCGGCAGGGTTTGCTCCAGCGAGATTTTTTTAGCCTTAAGCGCTTGAAATACTAAATAAGCCGACATCAGCTTAGTCAATGAGGCTGGCTCAACCAGTTGGTCAGCGTTCGACTGCGCCAACACTTGCTGCGCAGTGACATCTATCAGTAAATACGCATGTGCTGCAATTTCTGGGGCTTGTGGGGCCAAAGAGGTTGCTTGAACTTGCGCTTGCGCCTGCGCCGGGGCTTGCGTTTGAGCTTGTGCCTGCGCTTGCTCAAAAGCACACACCAACAGCAAAACACACAGTCCGCGTCGGGCAATCCAAGAGCTCAATGTAGTGGGCATAACTATCTTTTTAAACAATGACTCGCAACAGAGTTTCAAGCGTGACAAGCCTAAGCTATCAAATGCCGAACCACCAAGCTTTTCAAGAGCGGCAATTGTCCATGAAAGAAATGCCCACCTCCCGGAACCACTGTGACCGGCAAACTTTGTGGACGCGCCCAATCCATGACTGACGCCAAAGAAACCGTATCGTCTTGCTCACCATGCACCACCAAAGTTTTCTCATGCAAAGACCTAGGCACATGAGCAACCGCCAACCGCTCGGTGGCCGTGCCTACAAAAACAATTTTCTCGACATCGCGATGTTCCCAAACGGATTCAATAGCGTGACTCGCCACAAACGAACCAAAAGAAAACCCTGCAATCGCCAAAGCCCCTGAGGGCGCAACTTGCTCCACCACCGACAGGAAATCGCGGGCTTCTCCATCGCCTGCATCGTGCGCGCCCTCGGACGCGCCCACGCCACGAAAATTAAAACGCGCTACCGACCAACCACACTGCACGAAGGCACGCGCCAGCGTTTGCACCACTTTGTTGTCCATGGTTCCGCCAAAAAGGGGGTGGGGATGCGCCACCACCGCCACGCCGCGAGCAGTGCCCTCGGGCTGGTCTAACAGGCCTTCAATAGCGCCAGCTTCTCCGTGCCAGGTGATGCGTTGGGTTTGCGAATTCATCGGCCAACATCGGGGCTCAAGCGCAAACGCTCTACCACTTGGCCGTTTTTCAGATGGCTGTTGACGATCTCATCAATATCGGTATGGTCGACAAAGGTGTACCAAACACCTTCTGGATACACCACAGCCACGGGGCCGCCGGCGCAACGGTCTAAGCACCCGGCTTTGTTGACTCGCACTCCGCCAGCACCAGCAATTCCAGCTGCCTTGACTTGCGCCTTGCAATGGGCAAAAGCCTCTTGCGCTCCTTGGTCGGCGCAACAAGATTGGCCGGATTCACGCTGGTTCAGGCAGAAAAAAATATGGTTTTTGTAATAGGCAGATTGACTCATGCGGCAATTCTAAGTTTCATAAAGATGGGTCGACACTTTTGTTCGTCAATCGAGAAATGGCATAAACCATCACGGTATAGGGCCAGAGCCATCCCAGCCATTGGACTAAGCCATTGAAACGAATAAATCGGCCCTGCTCCCACGTCTGCAGGGTTTGCGCAAAGTAAGCGCTCTCAGGGGATTGATTCAGCACGCTTTGTTGAACCAACAACGCCAACAATAAAAATACCCAACACGAACGCGCAGACAACATTACAAAAAACAGGCTCAAGACGCAACCGCACACCAGGCCCCACACTACGGGAACCCCCAACCAGCTCCATGCATGGCTAGGGCCATAGCTCAAAGTTGCAGACAAGGCGCTCACACCAAGGCCACACGCCAAAACCACCAACAGATAAAACATCCGCTGTCCTAATTGCCGAATCACGCCAAAACCTAAAAGAGATGGGATTAACAGGCCGAGAACCACACACAACAACTCTGCCCCCGGCAACAAAGGCTCGAGTTCAAACGAACGCATCGGAATCCACTGCTCTAGGGCGGTTCCATCCAAAGCATTGGTCAAGTTGTCTTCAACGCGCTCCCAAACTTGACCCAGGCCAAGTGGCACCGCCACTGGAAATAAAAGCGCCAGCGGCCAGACCGCCATCAATACCAAGGCGAAATGCGCATCACGCACAAACCAACGCTTGCGAAACTGGCTCCACCGATACAGCAAGCCCATTTGCTCCATCCCGCTGGAGAGACAAGCGCCCAACCAAGCACCCAGCACATTGAGTAAAAAGTCCGCTAAGGAAGGCACGCGGGAGGGTAAATAGCTTTGTATGCCCTCCATCAACAACGAGATGCCCGCCGCCGCGCAGGTGCTCAGCACAATGGCGCTGCGCCCCCAGCCCATGCGCATCGCGCTCAAGCCCCACAAAAACCCGAGGGGTGCGTAGCCTAGAACATTGGATGTGACGTCAAAACCCGTCCAGTATTTTGGCCACGGCGCACTTAAAAATTCCCAAGTAAAAATACCTTGGTCACGCCATTGGTCAAACGGATACAGACTGGCGTAGACGATGAGCGCCAAATAAATGTGCGACATCGGCCAAGCAGAGGTTTGTCGCATAAGCCGTAGTGCTTAGAAAGGCTTGACCACCACCAAAATCACGGTGAGGGTCATCAACACCACCGGCGCCTCGTTGAACCAACGAAACCACACGTGGCTGCGTTGGTTGGCATGCGCCTCGAATTTACGCAATAAAGCACCGCACATATGGTGGTAGCCGATCGCCAGCACCACCAGGGCAAGTTTGGCGTGCATCCAGCCGTTGCCCTCGCCTAGTCCAATGCCGTAGAACAGCCACAAAACCAAGCCCAACACCAATGCGGGAACCATCAACAAGGTGGTGAAACGCATCAGCTTGCGCGCCATCAACAACAAGCGCTGTTCTTCTGAGACCGACTCCGGTGGCACCATGGCCAAGTTGACAAAAATGCGTGGCAAGTAGAACAAACCAGCGAACCAGCTGGCCACAAAAATAATATGAAACGATTTAATCCAGAGCATTTTGGGAGTTTAGCGGGTGCACTATTTAAAAACTGCAGGCGACATGGCGCTTACGCCAGGTGCTTCTCGAAAAACGCCAAAGTGCGTTCTCGCGCCAAAACGGCCGAAACTTCTTGGTATGACCCGCGGTGGTCGCAATTAAATCCGTGGTCTGCCTCATATAAATGCACAGTCACCTCTGGGTGGGCTTTGGCAAACGCGTCCACGGTGTCTAAGCCAATCCAATGGTCTTGCTTGGCATAGTGCGCCATCACAGGGCAGTTAGGTTGGCGGGCAATTTCTTCTGCTGTGGTGCTGCCACCTCCGTAATAGGGCACTGCAGCGCTCAATCCTTTCACAAGCGCTGCCGCGCGCCAAGTCAATAAACCACCCCAGCAGTAACCCACTATTCCCACTTTGGTGCCAGAGTTATGTAGCGCGTACTTCACTGCTGCTTGGATATCGGCCATGAAAGCCATGTCTGGCAAAGCCTCGATGGCGGCCTTCAAGGCCATACCCGCTTGCATATCGTCTGGCGAGTAGCCAAGTTCTACGCCCGGCTTGGCGCGGTGAAACATAGCCGGTGCTATTGCGAAATAACCAGCAGCGGCATAGCCCTCGGTGACTTCACGGATGTGGGGGTTGACACCAAAAATCTCTTGGATAACCACCACCGCACCATGGGGCTTGCCTTGGGGTTGCGCGACGTATGCGGGGCATTCGAATCCATCGGCAGCTTTAAGTCGAACGGTGGTCATGGCATCTCCAGAAAACTTTATAAAAACAGGTGCGCCAAGGATAACCCTTTGTGTCTAAGAAGTTACTCAGGGGCATCCACGCCCATGCTATCGTGCGCGCTCTATTAAACAAGACCAAGACTCCAAGGAGATACCCGATGAAACCCGTTTTGTTAGTCACTGGCGCTAGCCGAGGCATTGGGGCCGCCACCGCCTTGTTGGCCGCTCGTCAAGGATGGGCTGTTGCGGTCAATTACAGCCAAAACGCCGCTGCCGCAGAGGCCATCGTCAAACAGATAAAAGCACAGGGTGGGCAAGCCGTTAGTATTCAAGCAGATGTCGGCGATGAGGCGCAAATCAAACATCTGTTTACACAGGTGGATAAGCAACTAGGTCGCCTAACGGGTTTTGTCAACAACGCTGGCGTGCTAGACGTCGCCGCGCGGGTGGACGAATTAAGTTGGAAACGCGTGGAGCGCATGATGCGCATCAACGTCATCGGTGCCATGATTTGTGCGCGTGAAGCAGTTTTACGGATGAGTACCAAACACGGTGGCAAAGGCGGCGCGATAGTCAACCTCAGCAGCGTCGCTGCCCGTATGGGCGCACCTGGCCAATATGTCGATTACGCTGCCAGCAAAGGCGCCATCGATACCTTCAACTTAGGCTTGTCCAAGGAGGTGGCTGCAGAAGGTATTCGCGTCAACGCAATTCGCCCCGGCATCATTGACACCGATATCCATGCCAGCGGCGGCATTCCGGATCGCGCCCAAACGATGGCTCCCATGATTCCTATGTTGCGACCAGGTAGCGCCGAAGAAGTCGCACAATCCATAGTCTGGTTACTCAGTGACGCTGCAAGTTACGTCACTGGCGCTAACTTAGATGTAACTGGCGGCCGATAAAACTGGCAGCCGTTATTCGCGCTTATTTTTTAAGAAATTTTTGAAAGACTGTTTATGAGCACAGCCACTATTGCCCACTTTGTCGCAGGCCAATTGAGCCAGGGCAACAGCAAGCGCACGCAAGATGTATTCAACCCCGCAACGGGCGCCGTCACCGCGCAAGTGCATTTGGCCAGCACCGCCGATGTCAACGTCGCCGTAGCGGCCGCCCAAAAGGCGTTTCCCGCTTGGGCAGACACATCGCCTTTGCGACGCGCGCGGGTCATGTTCAAATTTTTAGAGTTACTAAACCTGCACAAAGACGAGCTCGCCCACATGATCACCGCCGAACACGGCAAAGTGTTTACCGATGCGCAAGGCGAAGTCACACGCGGCATTGAGATAGTCGAATTCGCTACGGGCATTCCGCAGTTGCTCAAAGGCGACTACACCGAACAAGTCTCCACCGGCATCGACAACTGGACCATGCGCCAGCCCTTGGGTGTGGTGGCAGGCATCACGCCTTTCAACTTCCCAGTGATGGTGCCCATGTGGATGTTCCCCGTTGCTATCGCCTGCGGCAACACCTTTGTGTTGAAACCGAGCCCAATTGACCCATCACCTTCGCTTTTTATGGCCGACTTGCTCAAACAAGCGGGTTTGCCAGACGGCGTGTTCAATGTGGTCCAAGGCGACAAAGAAGCGGTTGACGCCTTGCTGGTGCACCCCGATGTCAAAGCCGTGAGCTTTGTTGGGTCCACCCCGATTGCCAATTACATCTATGAAACCGGCGCGCACCACGGCAAGCGTGTGCAGGCTTTGGGCGGCGCGAAAAACCATATGGTGGTGATGCCCGATGCAGATATCGACCAGTCGGTCGACGCTTTGATCGGCGCGGCCTACGGTTCTGCTGGCGAGCGTTGCATGGCGATCAGTGTGGCGGTATTGGTGGGGGATGTTGCCGAGCGCATCATGCCCAAACTGATCGAGCGCACCAAGGCTTTGAAAGTTCTTAACGGCACTAACCTCGCAGCAGAGATGGGCCCCATCGTCACCTCCATCGCGCACCAGCGCATCACGGGCTATATCGAACAGGGCGCCAAAGAAGGTGCCAAACTGTTGGTCGATGGACGTGCGTTTGATGCCAAGCAAACTGGCCAAGGGTGCGAAAAAGGGTTTTGGATGGGCGGCACTTTGTTTGACCACGTCACGCCTGAGATGCGCATCTACAAAGAAGAGATTTTTGGCCCCGTGTTGAGTTGTGTGCGTGTCAAAGATTTCGCGCAAGCGGTGGATTTGATCAACGCCCACGAGTTTGGCAATGGCGTGAGTTGCTTCACCCGCGACGGCAATGTGGCGCGCGAATTTGCGCGGCGTATCCAAGTGGGCATGGTCGGTATCAATGTGCCGATTCCAGTGCCTATGGCTTGGCATGGGTTTGGCGGCTGGAAGAAGAGTTTGTTTGGCGATATGCACGCGTATGGCGAAGAGGGTGTCCGGTTCTATACCAAGCAGAAGTCTGTAATGCAGCGCTGGCCGGAGAGTATTGGCAAAGGCGCTGAGTTTGTGATGCCTACCTCGAAGTGATGAGCGAAACAACTTTCGACTACATCATTGTTGGTGCAGGCACTGCGGGTTGCTTGTTGGCCAACCGTTTAAGTGCCGATGCGCGCAAACGGGTATTGTTAATCGAAGCGGGACGTAAAGACGATTACCACTGGATCCACATTCCTGTGGGCTATTTGTATTGCATTGGTAATCCGCGTACGGACTGGCTCTACAACACGGCGCCTGATACCGGTTTGAATGGGCGCAGTTTGAAATATCCGCGGGGCAAGGTGCTCGGCGGATGTTCGAGTATCAACGGCATGATTTATATGCGCGGACAAGCGCGCGATTACAACCAGTGGGCTGATGTCACGGGTGACAGCCGTTGGCGCTGGGACCAGTGTCTGCCGTATTTCAAATTGCACGAAGACCATTTCGGTGGGGCTAATGCGATGCATGGTGCCAAGGGCACCAAAAGCGAGGTGCTGTTAGCGGATAAAACGGTCTATGGCGAAACGCTACGCCACCACAACGCGGGTGGTGAATGGCGGATTGAAAAACAGCGTCTGCGCTGGGATGTGTTGGATTCTTTTGCCAAAGCTGCGGTGCAAGCAGGCATTCCTGCCACGCCTGATTTCAACCAAGGTGATAACGAAGGCGTGGGTTATTTTGAAGTGAACCAAAAAAGTGGTTGGCGTTGGAATACGCCCAAGGCTTTTTTACGGCCCACTTGCTATGCACGGCCTAATTTTGAGTTGTGGTCGAGCGCGCAGGTCTCCAAGCTTTTGATGACGCAAGACGCCGACGGCGCATCTCGTTGTAGCGGCGTGGAGGTGTGGACTGGCGCGGGCGGGTATGTGCAAGCGACGGCCAAACATGCGGTGGTGTTGTGTGCGGGCAGTATTGGGTCGCCGCAAATTTTGCAACTCTCGGGTTTGGGCCCCGCCTCTTTGTTGAAAGAACACGGGATTGAACCTGTGATCGATTTGCCCGGAGTGGGTGCTAATTTGCAAGACCATTTGCAAATCCGCGCGGTCTTTAAAGTGCAAGGTGTGGAGACTCTCAACACGCTGGCCAATAGTTGGTGGGGCAAGGCCAAGATTGGAATGGAATATGTGTTCAAGCGCAGCGGGCCGATGAGTATGGCGCCTTCGCAATTGGGTGCATTCACCCGCAGCAGCCCAGATCAGCCTTACACCAACATCGAGTACCACGTGCAACCTTTGAGTTTGGATGCTTTTGGTGAACCGCTGCATAACTTCCCCGCGTTTACGGCGAGTGTGTGCAACCTCAATCCCACCAGCCGTGGCTCGGTGCATATTGTGAGCCCCAAGTTTTCAGATGCCCCAAAAATTGCGCCGAATTACTTGAGCACGGACGCCGACCGCAAAGTTGCGGCAGACTCTTTGCGCGTGACGCGCCGCATCGCCGCCCAACCTGCTTTGGCGAAATACCAGCCCGTGGAATGGAAGCCTGGCGTGCAATACCAAAGCGACGACGACTTGGCGCGTTTGGCGGGTGACATTGCCACTACCATCTTCCACCCCGTAGGTACTGCGCGCATGGGCCGCATTGATGATGCGCAAGCCGTAGTCGACTCCGAGTTGCGTGTGCGCGACGGACGCGGTGGCGTGGTGCTGGGCTTGCGGGTGGTCGATGCCAGCGTAATGCCCACAATTACCAGCGGCAACACCAACAGCCCCACTTTGATGTTGGCCGAAAAGGCCGCGCAGTGGCTGGCGCATGAGGCGCTAACAAGTTCTTAATCTTCCTGCACACGGGTTAGCCCGCAAGGGAAACTCCTAGGCCCTGTTTCGGTGCGTCCCGTTTAAAGTCTGCACCTTGTAATTGCGTACTAATGCTCTTACAGAGGGTCTGAGGAGACAAATAACAAGCTCTGCAAAACAGAGTCATTACAGAAAAGGCACTGGTTTCCCCCAGTGCCTTTTGCTTTTCAGACCACAATGGGGCAATGGAAATATTTGTAGCTACCTTTGCCTCTGCATTGGCCGGATTTGTGGATTCCATAGTGGGAGGCGGCGGACTGATCTTTCTTCCCACCCTATTTGCGCTCTATCCCCCCGCTAACCCTGCTGACCTTTTAGGCACGAATAAAAGCGCTTGCGTTTGGGGCACCAGCTTTGCAGCTTGGCAGTACAGCCAACGCGTCCGTATGGCTTGGGCGGTCCTATTGCCTGCAGCAGGTTTGTCTATGGCAGGCGCATTTATGGGCGCTTGGTGGGTCACGTTGATATCACCCGATTTTTTACGCAAACTATTGCCTTTCGTCCTAGGCGCTGTCTTGCTCTACACCTTGTGGCGCAAAGATATGGGCCGCCACCATGCTCCGCGCTTGAGTGGCAAAGCCGAATTAATCGTCATTGGTGCAATAGGTCTGGTGATTGGTTTTTATGATGGTTTCTTTGGGCCTGGTACAGGTAGTTTTTTTGTGTTTTTATTGGTGCGTTGGTTAGGCTACGATTTTTTAAATGCTTCTGCAGTAGCCAAACTCCTTAACCTCTCCAGTAATGCTGCGGCCTTGGTGCTGTTTGCAATTAAAGGGCATGTTTGGTGGCATTTAGCACTTCCATTGGCGCTGGCAAACATTGCTGGCAGTTTGCTAGGAACCCGGATGGCGCTGCAGTATGGCGCTGGGTTCGTGCGGGTGATGTTCTTGTTGGTAGTGAGCGCTTTGATTTGCAAGACCGCTTTCGATGCGTATGTGCGCTGAGATAAGAAGTTTGCAAGCACTTAAACCGAAAAACTATGCCATCAAGGCTTTGCAGCAAACGTTACCGTAGATACTTTTTTAGGTGGCCAGGGAACATTCGCTATATCGCGCGGCTTGCCAATCGGACGTGTTGCCTGCCCTTTTTGGACGGCAGCGATGTCTTCTTCCGAGGGGTATTGGCCAAGGATTACAAAGTCAAATACGCGTCGCGCAATAGGCGCAGCATTTTGAGCGCCAAAGCCTGAGTTTTCTACCACCATGGCCAATGCTACTTTGGGCTCATCGGCAGGCGCAAATGCAATATAGAGGGCATGGTCGCGTAAACGCTCGTCCACTGTTGCTGCGTTGTATTTTTCGTTTTGTTTCACTGTGTAGACCTGCGCAGTGCCAGTTTTTCCGGCGCTGACATACTGCGCACCGGCAAAGCTTGAAGCAGATGTTCCTTCAATATTGACACCAATCATGGCGCGCTTGATGATGTCTAAATATTCCGGTGAGTAAGGTAGTTGCCCAATTGGCTCTTTTGCTACGGGGGTTGGTACTTTGGTTTCGACGTCGAGAACCTCTCGAACAATATGGGGACGCATTTTTAACCCGTTGTTTGCAATGTTAGCGGTCGCGTGTGCTAGTTGCAGCATCGTAAAACTGTTGTAGCCCTGCCCAATGCCTAATGAAATTGTTTCGCCCGAATACCAGCGTTGCTGCTCTGCTTTTTTGTAGGTAGTGCGCTTCCATTCCGTAGAGGGCAACACACCACGCGACTCGCCCAAAATATCGATGCCGGTAATTTGACCAAGGCCCAAAGGTTTCATTTGCTCGTAAATTAAATCAACTCCCATATCGCGCGCGAGAAGGTAGTAATAGGTATCGCACGATTCGACAATGGATTTATACATATCCACCACGCCATGTCCCCCTTCTTTGTCATCACGAAAGCGGTGGTTGCCGAACATGAAAAATCCGGGGTCTGAAATCAAGGCTTTTTCAGTTCGTTTACCCGTCTGTAATGCAGCCAAAGCCATAAAAGGTTTGTAGGTGGAGCCAGGTGGATAAGTTCCACGTAAAGCGCGGTTGAGCAATGGTTTATCGGGTGACTCGTTCAAGGCCTGCCAGTTATCGGAATCGATTCCATCGACAAATAAATTAGGGTCAAAAGTAGGCTTGCTTACAAACGCGAGTACCTCGCCTGTCTTGGGCTCTAAGGCGACTAAAGCCCCACGTCGCGTTCCGTAGAGGTCTTCAACCAGTTTTTGTAATTTGATGTCAAGGGACATCACCACGCTATTTCCCGGCACCGATTGGCTACTGTTGAGTCGACGCACTGCACGTCCGCCTGCTGAAGTTTCCATCTCTTGCACACCCGTGATGCCATGCAACTGGTTTTCGTAACTTTGTTCGACGCCAAGTTTGCCGATGTATTCCGTACCGCGGTAATTTCCAGCTCCTTCGGACTCTTCAATTTTGGCTTTTTCGCTGGTATTGATACGCCCAATATAGCCAATCACATGGCTGGCGAGTTGGTCGTACGGATAGTTTCGAAACAAACGCGCACGAATTTCAACCCCGGGAAACCGATACCGCTGCGCTATAAATCGCGCCACCTCTTCGTCTGTCAATCGGTTACGAATAGGGACCGAGTCAATGCTCTTTGACTCATCTACTTGTTTTTTAAATCTCCGCTTGTCCCGGGTTTGAATTTCAATGATTGCCGCCAATTGCTCAATGACTTCATCTACGGGTGCAATTACTTTTGAGGGCGTGATCTCTAGTGTGTAGGCTGAATAATTGGTTGCTACAACCACCCCGTTGCGGTCCATGATGACGCCGCGATTGGGCACGATAGGCACAATCGCAGTCCGGTTACTTTCTGCAGCTGCGTTGAGTTCGCTGTAACGAATCACTTGCAAGTAGAACAAGCGCAAAAACAAAATGCCAAAAGCAATCAATATCGCCATCGTCACTACTAGCACTCTGGACCTGAATCGATTCAAGTCCATTTGAATGTTTCGAATCACATTCATAGTGGGCGATGCGCGTCGGGATTAGGAGCGCGCCTTTGTGGGGCCAACAGTATCACGCTCATGATGGGCCATAAAGCGGCCTCTAACAAAGGAGCCATAAAGAGTGACCACCCTGGAAACAAAGCGCCTGACGCTATTCGAACTGTCAACTCCAGTGCTTGCGCCGCTAGGAATAAGGGCAGCACCTGCATCGCTTGCGATGGGACCGTAAACCACAGCAATCGGCGATGAATCATGAGCGAGAAAAAGCCCAACGCACAATAAGTCAATGCGTGTTGTCCCATCAACGTCGCTTGATGTACATCACTGGCCACACCAAAGAAAAAAGCCACGCTAATTCCGACTAAGCGTGGTTGGTGAATACACCAAAACACCAAAGTTACCGCCAAAAGATCTGGTGTCCATGCAGCATTACCAACCAAGCTAATGTTGATCAGCATATTGCCTAACAACGCCAATAGCAAAGTCATCAATACAAATAAAGGATTGGCAGGCAACAACAGTTGCTGGCCACGAGGCATGATCATCGCCTGCCCCCTTTGATTGCACCCATTGGCTGAGGCTTTTCTATAACTGGCCGAGCAGGCAGTTGGTCCGTGAGTGGATCAATCACCATCACATGACGCGTGCCCTGCACTTTGCCAACTGGCTCACACAAGATGCGCGCAAAAGCTGTTTCTGCCCGCCGCTCCACTTTAGTCACAATCCCGACCTGAACACCTGGCGGATATACACCGTCAACACCGCTGGTAGAGAGTTGATCGCCGACTTCAATGTCTGCGTTAGTCGCCATAAAGCGCAACTCCAACAAAGGAGCGCCACCTGACTCGCCATATGCCACGCCACGCGCACCGGTTCTGGTATTGAGAACGGGTATGGAATGTTCACGGTCCGTAACCAGCGTCACTTCGCTCATCAGCGGTAATACACGTGTGACTTGCCCCAAAATGCCGTGCTCATCCATGACAGGCGCACTGGCTTTTACACCGTTTGCCATACCCTTATTGATGATGAGTTTGCGGGTGTAAGGATCTGCTGCGTCATACAAAACTTCCGCTACAAATCCAGCGCTATAGAGTCGCTCCTGTAAATTCAACAAGGCCCTGAGTTGTTTGTTTTCTAATGTGAGTTGCTCTACTTGGGTGGCACGTTGGGCTTGCAGTAAAAGTTTTTGCCTTGTTTCTTTTGCATCGGATTGCGCTTCTTGCAAAGACTCTAAATATTCACCGCTGAATTTTGCAAAAGCTTGAGGACGCATTGCCAACCACTGAACAGGGTAGATGGCAACCGATAAAGCCGCTCGGATAGGTTGCGTTACCTGAAAACGGATATCTGCCACCATCAACAAAACGGAAAGAGCACTGAAGAACAGCAGTTTTGAGATTGCTGACGGCCCTTGTTTAAAAAAGGCCGGGGGGGTTCTGTCTAGGGTGCCCAGTGGCACAGTGTTATTCGCTCGTGAAGATGGAACCTAAACGGTCCATACGTTCTAAGGCCAAGCCACATCCGCGCACCACGCAGGTAAGCGGGTCTTCAGCTACCAACACAGGTAAGCCGGTTTCTTCTGCCAACAAGCGGTCCAGATCACGCAACAAAGCGCCACCACCTGTGAGCATCATGCCGCGCTCGGCAATGTCTGCGCCAAGTTCTGGCGGTGTTTGCTCCAAAGCATTTTTCACAGCAGACACGATGTTGTTAAGCGGGTCTGTCAATGCTTCCAAAATTTCGTTAGAAGAAATCGTGAAAGAACGTGGCACGCCTTCCGACAGATTGCGTCCTTTGACTTCCATTTCTTTAACTTCAGAACCTGGGAAAGCAGAACCGATTTTTTTCTTGATCGCTTCTGCCGTAGGTTCACCAATCAACATGCCGTAGTTGCGACGGATGTAATTGATGATGGCTTCGTCGAACTTATCGCCACCGACGCGCACACTGCCTTTGTAGACCATGCCGCCGAGAGAAATCACACCGACTTCGGTAGTACCACCACCGATATCGACCACCATAGAACCAGATGCGTCTGATACGGGCAAACCAGAACCAATCGCTGCGGCCATCGGTTCTTCGATCAAATAGACCTCAGACGCACCAGCACCCAAAGCAGATTCGCGAATCGCACGACGCTCGACTTGGGTAGAACCACAGGGCACGCAAATGATGATGCGCGGGCTAGGCTTTAACACCGAACGTGGATGCACCATCTTGATAAATTGCTTGAGCATTTGCTCCGTCACCGTGAAGTCGGCGATCACGCCGTCTTTCATGGGACGGATGGCTTCGATATTGCCAGGCACTTTGCCCAACATCGCCTTGGCTTCATGTCCGACCGCTTGAATAGTCTTCTTGCCTTGGGGGCCACCTTCGTGACGAATAGACACCACGGATGGCTCATCGAGCACGATACCGCGGTCACGTACATAAATCAGGGTATTGGCGGTACCTAAGTCAATTGCCAAGTCGGTAGAGAAATACCGACGAAAAGATCCAAACATGGCCGTCCTCAAACTAATCGCCTAATTGCGAACA
Source organism: Burkholderiales bacterium (assembly GCA_018969975.1). GTDB lineage: Bacteria > Pseudomonadota > Gammaproteobacteria > Burkholderiales > Burkholderiaceae_C > Limnohabitans. Next base: position 8,915 of record JAGWXI010000033.1, on the reverse strand, counting down.
CAAAGGCGAGATAATACCGCATCACTCGTAAATCACGGGTTTTCTGCTACTTCCTTTATGTCTTTGACCTCCCTAGATATTCAACGAATCGCCAATTTGGCACGGTTAGCGTTGCAACCCGATGAAGAAGCACGCATGCTCAACAAAATCAATGACTTCTTTGGCATCGTGGAACAAATCAACGCTGTTGACACCACAGGCGTGGTTCCGATGGCGCATCCAGTCGACGCCATGCGAAATAGCCCAGAGATACAACTGCGCTTGCGCGCTGATACGGTCAGCGAACCGAACCAGCGCGAAGCCAACCAACAAAGCGCCCCTGCGGTTGAAAACGGTTTGTTCTTAGTTCCTAAAGTGATTGAGTGAGTTACAAGCCATGAACCACTCCACCCAAGAACTCCATTTGCAAAGTTTGAGTGAACTTGCCTCGACTTTGCACAGTAAAAAAGCCAGCGCGGTTGAAGTTGCGCAGCATTTTTTACAACGTATTCAAGCAGACACCACAGGTGCTTTTTTAGATATCCATAAAGAAGCCACTTTGGCCCAAGCACGCGTCAGTGATGCGCGTTTGGCCGATGGAAACGGCGGCTGTCTAGAAGGCGTGCCTATTGCACACAAAGATGTGTTTGTCACACGCGAATTTGTCACGACTGCGGGATCCAAAATTTTGCAGAAATACCGCTCACCTTTTGATGCCACTGTGGTGCAAAAGCTTGGCACTGGCGTTAATAGTCAAAGCGGTGCAGGCATGGTCACGTTGGGCAAGCTCAATTGCGATGAATTTGCAATGGGCTCAGGTAACGAAAACTCTGCATTTCATCCCGTACGTAACCCTTGGAATGCATCGCGCGTTCCTGGGGGCTCGTCTGGTGGCAGTGCAGCAGCAGTAGCTGCGCGATTAACGCCAGCAGCAACTGGCACAGATACAGGCGGCTCGATTCGCCAGCCCGCCAGTTTTTGTGGCGTCACCGGTATCAAACCCACCTATGGTCGTGCATCGCGTTACGGCATGATTGCCTATGCATCGAGCTTGGACCAAGCAGGGCCCATGGCACGTAGCGCGGAAGATTGCGCCTTGTTACTCAGCGCTATGTGCGGGCCCGACTTAGACCGCGATTCAACATCTTTAGATGTGGCCACTGAGAATTTTTCTGCCAAGCTCACACAAAGCGTGAAAGGTTTGCGTATTGGCATGCCCAAAGAATTTTTTGGTGATGGTCTTGCAACCGATGTTCGTAACGCCATCGACGCCGCGCTCAAAACTTTAGAGACTCAAGGTGCGCAACTTGTGCCTATTTCTTTGCCACGTACTGAGTTGTCTATTCCTGTCTACTACATCATTGCGCCAGCGGAAGCCAGTTCCAACTTGAGTCGCTTTGATGGTGTGAAGTTTGGCCATCGCGCGAAAGACTACACCGACTTGGTCAGCATGTACAAACAAACACGCGCCGAAGGTTTTGGTGAGGAGGTCAAGCGCCGCATCATGACGGGGGCTTATGTCTTGAGCCATGGCTACTACGACGCCTATTACTTACAAGCGCAAAAAATCCGCCGCATGATTGCGGATGATTTTCAACAAGCGTTTACGCAATGCGATGTCATCGCTGGTCCCGTAGCGCCGAGCGTGGCATGGACACTAGGGCGCAACGCCAGCGATCCGCTTGCGGACTATTTGGCAGACATCTTCACGCTACCTGCGTCTTTAGCGGGCCTACCAGGCATGAGCGTTCCTGTTGGATTTGGCGAGGAGGGTATGCCTGTCGGCATGCAACTGATTGGCAACTATTTGCAAGAAGCTACTTTGCTGAACGTGGCACACCAATTTCAATTGGCAACAGACCATCACATGAAGTCTCCTCCACAAGGAGGCACGGCACTATGAGCAAACTAGTACAAGGCTACGAAGTCGTCATCGGCTTCGAAACCCACGCACAACTCTCCACACAAAGCAAAATTTTTAGCCGCGCTTCTACAGCGTTTGGCGCAGAACCCAACACGCAAGCATGCGCGGTGGACTTGGCGCTGCCCGGCACATTGCCTGTGATGAATGTCGGTTCAGTCGAGCGCGCGATTGAATTTGGTTTGGCAGTGAACGCCCATATTGCAGAACGCAGTGTGTTTGCGCGTAAAAATTATTTCTACCCTGACTTGCCTAAAGGCTACCAAATTAGCCAGTTTGAAATTCCTGTAGTGCAAGGTGGCGAGGTGTCTTTCTTTTTAGATGAAGGCAAAGAGACGGTTCGTAAAACCGTGCGGTTGGTGCGCGCGCATTTAGAAGAAGATGCAGGGAAGTCTTTGCATGAAGACTTTGTAGGCCAAAGCGGCATTGACCTCAACCGCGCGGGTACGCCCTTGCTGGAAATCGTGACCGAACCCGATATGCGCAGCAGCGATGAGGCGGTGGCTTACGCTAAAGAGTTGCACAAAATCGTCACTTGGATTGGCATTTGCGATGGCAATATGCAAGAAGGTTCTTTCCGCTGCGACGCCAATGTGTCGGTGCGTAAACCCGGTGCAGAACTTGGCACACGCCGCGAAATTAAAAACCTCAATAGTTTTAAATTCATGCAGCAAGCCATCGACTATGAAGTGCGTTGGCAAATCGAACAAATTGAAGACGGCCACGCTATCGAGCAAGCCACTGTTTTATTTGACCCAGAAACAGGCGAAACACGCGCCATGCGCACCAAAGAAGACGCCGCCGATTACCGCTACTTTCCAGACCCAGACTTGCCACCGCTCTGTGTAGCACGCGATTGGGTTGAGCGCGTGAAAAGCGAAATGGCTGAGTTACCCCGCGTCATGGCAGAGCGTTTTGTCACGCAATACAAGTTGCCTGAATACGATGCCACCACACTGACGCAAAGCAAAGCGATGGCGGCTTACTTTGAAACAGCGGCGCAAGTTTGCGAACAACCCAAACTCGCCAGCAACTGGGTGATGGGCGAAGTGTCACGTCGCTTAAATGCCAGTGATGGCGGTTTTGACAGCATTGCGGTGTCTGCCACACAACTCGGTGCATTGATCACACGCATCCACGATAACACCATCAGCAACAACGCTGCCAAAGACGTGTTTGATGCTTTGTGGAATGACGCCGCAACTTCTTCACCAGATAAAGCAACTGCTTTGCTACAAATCGATGCAGTGATAGACGCCAAAGGCCTCAGGCAAATGAACGACAGCGGCGCGCTTGAAGCCATCATTGACGAGGTCTTAGCCGCCAACCCCGACAACGTAGCGCAATACCGCGCGGGCAAAGACAAGGCGTTCAACGCTTTGGTAGGTCAAGCTATGAAAGCCAGCAGAGGCAAAGCCAATCCGGCCCAAGTCAATGAGATGCTTAAAAAGAAATTAAGCTAGCGCGCAACTTATAACCTGTTGCGCGCCCCTGACCCACTTGCTCTAGTAAACCCATATCGTGCATTGCAGTCAGCTCACGATAAGCCGTAGTGCGTGAAACGCCACATAAGTGCACATATTTTTGTGTGCTCATTCCTGCCTTAAAACCTTCAGGACCTACATCGTAGAGTTTGTTAATAGCTTTGCTTTGACTGGCGTTTAAATTTGGAAACTGTTCTCTGACCAAACCCCAAAACTGTGTTTTCCTAACTGCGGTTTGCATACTGAGATAAGCGGCATCCGCCGCTTTTTGAATACAACCAACAAACCATTGCACCCACGGCGTGACATCCATTTGAGCGCGCCCTGTCGCGTTTTCTAATTCAGCGTAATAAGCCGAGTGATCTAACCAAATTTGTTGCGACAAACTCCACAAGCGGTGCTTGGTTTGTAAATCTTGTGCCAAGGCGATCTCCACCAAGGCTCTTCCGAGCCGTCCGTTGCCATCTTCAAATGGGTGAATTGCCTCAAACCACAGGTGCGCCAGCGCGGCCCGAACCAATCCATCTGTCCCCACTCTGGATTGATTGAACCATGCAATCAATTGATCCATTTGTGCAGGCACATCCAAGGAATCAGGCGCTTGGTAATGCACCACGTCAGGTTTTCCTAACCGTGGCGTGACTATTTGCATAGGTTCTACATGGTCACGGTAGGCGCCTGTTCTGATGCGTTGCAGCCCACTGCGCCCAGTTGGAAATAGCGCGGCATGCCATGCAAAAAAATGCTCGTGCGTCAATGCCTGTTGGCTATCGACCATCACTGATTCGAGTAAATTCATGGTCGCTTCGGTTCTTTCGTCGCGCTCCACCAATTTGCCGCCAGTCAGCCCTAGACGCCTAGCAGCTGATGCTCTGACTGAGTTCAGTTGCAAGATTTCACCTTCAATTTGCGCCGTGGCCATGGCCTCTTCCGACCAGCCCTTCAATTGCAACTCCCCGTAGTCCATCAATTGGATGTGGCTAGCCATTCCCATGGCGCGACCCTGCGCATAGCGCGCCTTAGATAGCGCGGCTTGCACGGCTCCTAAGCCCACCTCCCAGTGAGGCCATTTTGATGATTGCCAGATGTACATTAAGAGGAGTTTAGCGGTTTACGCTTCATTTTTGAAGCGTAAATCCCATTTTTACGCTTCAAATCCCCATAATGATGGCACCAACACCTCTTCTCCTAGTACCAGGCCTCATGTGCGACCACACCTCATGGGCGCCGATGTTGCCTTTTCTGGACACCCACATTGCGCACACCACGGTAGACCACGGCGATGCAGATTCGCTGGTAGTCATGGCAGAACGCATCTTGGATAGCGCACCTGCGTTGTTTGATTTGGCAGGGCATTCCATGGGTGGGCGAGTGGCGCTGGAGGTTATGCGTTTAGAGCCCCAGCGTGTGCGTCGTTTGGCTTTGCTGGGTACCGGCTACCGCGCCAAAGAAAGTGGCGAAGCGGGTGCAGAAGAACTGCGCAAACGCCAAGTCTTGCTGGATATTGCGCGCACCCAAGGTGTTCGCGCGATGGCTAGGGAGTGGGTCAAACCCATGGTGGCACCCTCACGCTTGAGTGACACCGCTTTTGTAGAGCAAATCATCGCGATGATTTGTCGTAAGTCTGAGGATATTTTTAAACGCCAAATCAAAGCATTGGTAGAGCGTCCAGAAACCAGTGATGTTCTTTCCCGCATTCAAATACCTACGCTGGTGATGGCTGGCGCTCTCGATGGCTGGGCCACCCCAGCACAACACTTAGAGATTGCCAATTGCATACCCGCCAAACCAGAGGTTGCGGTCATTGCCCCTTCAGGCCACATGATGATGATGGAAGAACCGCAGCTAGTCGCGCACCACTTCAATCAGTGGTTGGCTTGATATTGCACGCCATAGCGCGCACGGTAGGCTTGCACGTTTGGCAAATGCGTTGCCAACTCGCCTAAGCCACCTTGGTTCTCTAAGTAGGCAAGCAAGTCATCCAGCGTTGCAATGGCACACACTTGCAGGCCCACTTGTTCACGCACATATTGCACGGCGCTGTACGGCACGTCTTGCGTGGTGCCGTCGGCTTTGACTTCCGTAGCCATTTCTTGTCTATCTAATGCAATGGCCACTGCGTGTGGGGTGGCGCCTGCTGCCTTGATCAATGCAATCGATTCACGTGCGGCGGTGCCTGCACTCATCACGTCGTCAATGATCAGCACGTTTCCTTGGAGAGGTGCACCTACCAGTGAGCCACCTTCGCCATGGTCTTTGGCTTCTTTGCGGTTGTAAGCAAACGGCACATTGCGGCCCAACCTTGCCAATTCAATAGACACCGCAGCACCTAAAGGAATGCCTTTGTATGCGGGGCCAAAAATCATGTCAAAGGCGATACCGCTGCCTACCAAGCGTTGCGCATAAAAACTCGCTAAACGGCCTAATTTGACGCCGTCATCAAACAAACCTGCATTAAAAAAGTACGGCGACATGCGCCCTGCTTTGGTTTTGAATTCTCCAAACTTGAGCACGCCACAATCCAGCGAGAATTGCACAAACTCTTGCGCCAACGCGTCGTTGGTTGCAGCACTTGATGTCATCGGGGAAATCCTTGTTCAAACTCACCAGCCTCAACCTCAACGGAATTCGATCGGCCGCCAAGAAAGGTGTAGAAGCGTGGCTCAAAAAAGCCAAACCCGATTGTATTTGTGTACAAGAAATCAAAGCCCAAGCCGCAGATGTAGAAGGCGCCTTCGACACACTCGCGGGCTTACAGGGGCATTTTCACTACGCCGAGAAAAAAGGCTACTCTGGCGTAGGCGTCTATACGCGCCATACGCCCAGCGATGTCATCGTTGGCTTCGACGGTGGTGAATTCGATGCCGAAGGCCGTTATGTCGAATTGCGCTTTGACACACCCAAACAAAAACTTTCCATCATCAGTAGCTATTTTCCAAGCGGCTCATCCGGGCCTGAGCGGCAAGAGGCCAAATACCGCTTTCTCGCCGCGATGTACCCGCATTTGATAGCGCTACAAAAAGAACGCAACTTTGTTTTGTGTGGCGACATCAATATTGCTCACACAGAAGCTGATTTAAAAAACTGGCGCAACAACCAAAAAAATTCTGGCTTCTTACCCGAAGAGCGCGCGTGGATGACGCAACTCACCACGCAAGGCGGCTTGGTCGATGTGTACCGCCAACTCCAACCAACTGCTACTGATGCGTGTTACACATGGTGGAGCAATCGTGGCCAAGCCTATGCCAACAACGTAGGGTGGCGTTTGGATTACCACCTGGCCACACCCGCCATTGCCGCCACGGCAAAAACAGAGCACATCTACAAAGATGAAAAATTCTCTGACCATGCACCCATCACCATCCAATACGACGGCTTGATTTAAGCCGTTATTGATCAAGGCAGTATGTCGAACACCCCAATTCCCATCGCCATCATCGGCGCTGGGCCCGCTGGTCTCATGGCCGCAGAAGTTCTAAGTACGGCTGGCATATGCGTGCATGTGTATGACGCTATGCCTTCTGTAGGTCGTAAATTTTTATTGGCAGGTATCGGTGGCTTAAACCTCACACACGCAGAACCTTTCGAGGTTTTCACCACCCGTTATGGCGATCGTGCTGCTGCATGCGCGAAGTGGTTGCAAGGCTTTGATGCATCAGCTATGCGTGAATGGGCCAAAGGTTTAGGCATAGAAACTTTTGTCGGCAGCTCGCAACGCGTGTTTCCCACCGACATGAAAGCCGCGCCATTACTGCGCGCTTGGTTGCATCGCTTACGCCATCCTCAGCAAGGCAAGCCTGTGCGCTTTCATATGCGGCACCGCTGGAATGGAAACATCACACGTACCGATACATCCAACACGCCAACATGGCAATTGGAATTTGATACGCCCCATGGCGTGCAATCGGCGCACGCGCATGCGGTGCTGCTGGCACTGGGCGGCGGTAGTTGGGCGCGTTTAGGCTCTGACGGTGCTTGGCAGTCTTGGTTGCGCGCATTGCAAATAGAGGTAGCACCATTGGTTCCTGCGAATTGCGGCTTTGACGTTTCGGTGGGTTCGCGCACAGGTTGGAGCGAGCATCTGCGTACAAAGTTTGCAGGAACACCCTTGAAGTCGGTGGTGCTGTCGTGCACCGACGCACAAGGCCACAGGTTTTCACGCAAAGGTGAAATGGTGATAACGGAGCACGGCATAGAAGGCAGTTTGGTCTACGCTGCTTCTGCACTGTTGCGCAATGAAATTGCGCGTTCAGGCAGTGCACACCTCCATTTGAATTTGCGCCCCGACTTCAGCGCAGAACATGTGCTGGCAGAAGTGCGCCATCCGCGGGGCTCACGCTCACTGAGTAGCCATTTAAAAAGTCGTTTGAACTTGCAAGCGGTGCATTTGGCGCTGTTACATGAAGTGCTGTCAAAAGATGCATTGAGTGACCCTGTGCAACTTGCGCAGGCCATTCAACATTTACCCATCACCTTAGTAGCTACGCGCCCTTTAGATGAAGCGATTAGCAGTGCAGGTGGCGTCAAATTAGAAGTACTAGACGACTCACTGATGTCACGCCACACCCCTGGCCTATTTGCTGCAGGTGAAATGTTGGACTGGGAAGCACCCACAGGCGGTTATTTATTGAGCGCTTGTTTAGCCAGTGGTCGGCATGCGGCGAATGGTGCGTTGACATATCTCCATCTAAATTCGCGCGCAACAACCTCACTTTGATTTGAACCATGCTTAGCACACTGTCTGCAACTGAGTACTTCGTGCTGTTGCTATATCGGTTTGCGACTTATGCCTCTTTTAATGTGATCGATGATGCGGCGATGTTGGCGTTTTTGTTAAGTTAACAACTTCTAAAATCCACTGGTCTGGCGTTAGTCCATACGCCCAAATCCACCGCCCTGAAAATCAACAAACGCCTGCTTGATCTCTTCCATCGTGTTCATCACAAATGGCCCATGCCCCACAATGGGCTCATTGAGCGGTTGACCACTGAGCAGCAACGCTTTGACATCCTCTTTAGCCTCGATTACCAAAGCGTCGCCTTCTTGCGAGAACACAACTAATTGCGCTTCGTGCGCAGGATGTGCGTGATTGATCTGCACCTTGCCACTCAAAATCACCAATACAGTATTCCACCCAACATGGGCGGGCAATGTGACTGAGTGCCCCGCTTTTACTGCGAGGTCTACCACTTGCATAGCTGTGAAGGTATGTGCGGCACCACGCGCACCTAGAAATTCACCGGCAATCACACGCGCGTTTGCTGCGCCATTGTCTATCTCTACCTTAGGTATCTCAGCACTCAATATGGCCTGATAGCCCGGTGCTGTCATCTTGTCTTTGGCTGGCAAGTTAACCCATAACTGCACCATATGCAGTTGCCCACCGCTCTGTGTGAATGCTTCTGAATGAAACTCCTCATGCAAGATGCCAGCGCCGGCCGTCATCCATTGCACATCGCCAGGTCCGATGACGCCGCCTTGTCCTGTGGAGTCTCGGTGGGCAACTTCGCCTTCATACACGATGCTGACCG